>CAIYQF010000320.1 GCA_903928325.1 uncultured beta proteobacterium
AGCCCACCCACCCCCAGCGACCCATGACACTGATATTGCTTGAAGCCTTGGGCGCCGGATTGATCTTTGTAGCCATCGTTTGGTGGACCATGTTTGCGGGCCGCAAGAACGGCGAACTGCCCACCGCCGATGCCCCAAAGGACGACGCGCCGCCCCAGGCTTGAAGCGCGCTCACAGCAAACGGTGCTGCAAGGCAGGCAGTTGGCTGCGGCACTGAGCTAGCTGAGCCGCGTCCAGTTCGGCGATCACCACGCCCGGCTCTTGCGCCTGCTGGGCCAGCACCGTGCCCCAGGGGTCGACCAACATGGACTGGCCCCAGGTGCGCCGCCCGCTGGGGTGCGTGCCGCCCTGCGCGGCAGCGGCCACAAAGCTGAGGTTTTCAATGGCACGGGCGCGCAGCAGCACTTCCCAGTGCGCCTGGCCGGTGGTGTGGGTAAAGGCGCTGGGCACCAGCAGCAGGTCTGCGCCGCGCGCGGCGTAGCTGCGGTACAGCTCAGGAAAGCGCAGGTCGTAGCACACGCTCATGCCCACCTGCCAAGTGTGGCCGTCGCGCGAGGCCAGGGCAAACAAGCTGGGCGAGGCGCCGGCTTGCAGCACGCGCGACTCGTCATAGGCCTCGCGGCCATTGTCGTAACGAAACAGATGCATCTTGTCGTAACGCGCCACGCACACGCCGTGGGGATCAAACGCAAGGCTGGTGTTAAACACGCGCTGCGCTGGTCCTGCTGGCGCTGGCGTGGACGGCATCAGGGGCAGAGTACCGGCCACGATCCACAAACCCAGCGTGCGCGCCTGACTGGCAATAAAGTCCTGGATCGGGCCTGCACCCAGCGGCTCTTGAATCGCCAGTTTGTCGCTGTCGCGCGCGCCGATCAGGCAAAAGTACTCGGGCAGCACCGCCAGCTCGGCGCCTTGGGCGCTGGCTTGTGCCAACAGCGTGGTGGCTTGCGCGAGATTGTGATCCAAGGCGTCGGTGGAAACCATTTGCAAGGCGGCGACTTTCATTGTGGCGACTCCGTTTTGGCTGGGCCAGGCTTGGCCGGCGTGGGGGGGCTGGAGCCGCGCTCCACCTTGTTCACACGGGGCTCTAGCCAGGTGCCGTCGATGTACAGCTCTTGGGTGCTGGCCTCAATCAAGGGGCGGCGCAATATCAGTTGCGCCAAAAACGTGGACAAGCCCACGATGGGGTTGATGGTGGTGGCGATCAGCGAGGCGCCCCCGGCGTTGATCTCTGGCACCACCACCACTTTGATGCTTTGCGTCTCTTTGGCAATGTCGGTGCTGCCTTCCATCAAAACGGCCGCCGTCACGCCCTTCATTTGCAGGTTGTTCGTACGCGCAATGCCTTGCGCGATGGTGACGTCGCCGCGCACAAAGTCAAAGGCAAAGCCTTCGGCAAAAACGTCTCTGAAGTCCAGCAGCAAGCGCCTGGGCAAGGACTGCAAACTCAGCACGCCCAAGAGCTTGGCGATGCCGGGGTCCGCCTTAAGAAACTGACCGTTTTCCAGGCTGACGTTAAAGCTGCCGCCCATGCTGGGATAGTCCAGCGTAATGGGAGAGCCCTGCCAGCCGACCTGGCCCTCGATCTTGCCCTTGCCTTTGCGGACCACGTCCTTCATGCCAAAGCGGCTGAGCAGGTCGCCGGAGTCGGCTATGTCGAGCTTGAAATCCAGGTTGGTGCGGCGCCGGTCTTTGGTCGCCGCGCCTTTGGCAGCGGGTGCCGCAGTGGGTGACACCGCCGTCGGCTGCAGGCGCCAAGAGCCCGATGCGTTGAGCACCGCCTCGGGCGTGCTTAGGTTAAAGCGCTTGAGCAGCCACTCGCGCTGGGGGTCGCGGGCCAGCACCGTGGTCTGGTTGATGGCCTCGACTTCCAGACGACCCAGCTTTTTGCCCAACAACTCAAAGTCCTCCACCACCACATCGAGCGCCGGGATGCCTGCAGGCTGCTCGTCGAGCAGGCTCTCGACGTCCTGGGCCGCATTGGCACCAATGGTCAGCCGCGACAAGCGGGCGTACAAACGCCCGGTGGATGCCTTGTCCGCATTCAAGGCCGGGGCGCTGGGCTGGCGGTACTCCACCAGGCCACTGAATTCGGCGGCGTCGACCTGGTTGCGCCACACCCCCGCTGCGCGCGTGCCGCTGAGATTGACGTTGTGCAAGGTGCGGCTGCCCCAGCTGATTTCGCGCGCATGCAGTGACAGTGCGCTGGGCAAAAAGTCCTGCCCCACGTTGAACTTGGGTGCCTCTGCGCCCGTAGCGGATGCCGCGTTGGCGTAGGTGCCGTCGAACACCTGCGTCCAGTTGTCCACGTCGAGCACGTCGGCCACCACACGCAGCGACACGCCCTTGGTCGGCAGGGCCGGGGGCTCAGCGCTTGGCGCCCCCACGACCAACGCACCCCGCAGCACCCGCACCGTCTCGCCCGCGCTGTCTTGCACCAGCGCCAGGCTGGCGACGTTGCCCAGGCTGGCTTGCCACTGCTCTTGTCCTTTGATGGCGGCGCCGTTGGTGCCTCGAACCGACCCCAAGGCCAGGCGCAGCGGCAGGGCCGATGCAGACTCTTTGGCAAACGGCGCAGGCAGATTCAGGGCCATGCCAACCAGGTTGGAAGTCACCACCAAGTCGGGCCCTCCATCGCGCACCAACAGGTTGGCCTGGTAGGCCGCCGACCCGCTGGCGTAATGGGCCAGCCCCGCCAGCGAGCCCCATTCGGCGGCTTGGCGCAGCCCCTCGGCACTGGCAACGCCCTGCAAGCGCAACATGCCCGGCGACGCCTTGGCAACCGGTGTGGCATTGGGCTGGCTGGACGGGGCAGCAGGGGCAGCGACCGAGCCCAAGCCGCTGAGGTTGCCGTCCACGCGCACATCGCCCCCTAAGGCACGACCGACCACGCCATTGACCGTGACGCCGCTCTCGGTAAAGCCAATCTGACCGCGCGCGCGCAGCACCTTGGGCGTTGCGGGCAAGACCTGAATGTCGTTGCCCAGCAGGGTGACTGAGCCGGCTACGGCCATGCGGTCGGTGTCGGCCAGGGGAAAGTCGAGTTTGACGCGGTATTCGGCCGCCCCGTTGGCCACCACCAGGCCCAAAGCATGGTCGGTCAGGTCACCCACTGCGGAGTTATTGACCACGCCCAGCGCGTCGGCCAAGGGGCTGCGCCCCTGGGCGCTGACGCTGACGCTGGCGGTGTTGTACAAATTGCTAATCACCGCGTCCGCACGCTGCACCGGCATACCGCCCCAAAGCGCGCGCACGCCGTTGAGATACAGCGCGGTGTGGTCAATGACCAACTCACCAGCGAGCTGCGTCAGCACGGGCCAGGGCTGGCGGCCTTTGGGCAGCAGGCTGGGCGGCACATAGGCATATTGCCCATTGGCCACCGTGGCCGATATCCGAAACTCGCCCTGCTTGGTCTGCGCAAAAGGGAAATACTGCAAATCGCCTTTGACTTTGACCTTGCCCGCCGTGGCCGTACCAGCGCGCACCGCGTCGTGCAGGTAGTCGCGCACCTCTTTGTCCACCTCTTGGGGCAGGTAACGGTAGACGCGCGACATGTCGGCGCGCGACAAGGTGGCCTGCACGTCCACCACGCCGGGTCCATGGGTCAGCGCGCCTGTGGCATCGGTGTTGGTCCATTTCACCTGGCCCTCGCCCTCAAAGTCGGCATTGGCCATGTGCAGGCCCGAGGCCGAAAGCGCCAGGTGTTGGCCGTCTTTTTTCCACTGCAGGTCGGCAGACAGGTGCGCCAAGGGGAGCACCGGCTCAGCCCGGTGCGCGCCCAAGTCCAGCGCGCCGTTGGCCATCTCCAGGTGGCCCTTGCCGGCCAGCTCGGTGAGATCAAAGTCCACGTCCATGCCACGCCACCCGGGGGTGCCGCTGCGGTGTGCGGCCAGGCCCGATTGCGTGACGCGGCCTTTGGCCGCAAACGCGCGGGGCGATTGCACTGGCCCCTTCCAGCTTGCTTGCAGTGTTTGCACCACGCCCACGGGCTTAAAGGACTCCAACGCCGTGCGCCACGAGGGCTCCAGGGGCAAGCGCTGCGCCAACTGGCTCAGGGCCGCCAGGTCCAGGCGATCGGCGACCAGTTCGCCGTGCTCGGCCGATGCAGTGGGGCCCGCGGCCGTGGGGGCGGATGCATCCCACAAAGACAGGCGGGCGTTGCCGCCGGGCCAGTGCATGCCGTCGGCGGTCACAAATTGCAGGCCTTGGGTGCTGTATTCGTGCCCGCCGTCGATGGCGCGCGCCGCCAGGCGGCCCGAGGCGTGGGACAAGACCACCGGCTGGCCCGCACTGGCCGGGCCCAGGTGCACATCGCTGAGCAGCACGTCGGCAGTGGCACCAGTGACGGTTGCTGCTTGCACATCGACCCAAGCGCGCAGGCTACCACGCCCCTGGTTGAGCGCAAGCCCGACGTCCATATAGGTTCGCAACTGGCCCAAGTCCACCCCATCCAAGGCGGTGTACAACTGCCCCGACCAGTCTTTCCAACGACCGGGGTGGGTGGTCCACAGGGGTTGCTTGAAAACGCCTTGCAGGTTCAGCCCGCCGCCCCAGTGCGCCGGCGGGCGGGCATGGACGCCCAGCGCGTGGCCAAAGTGGCGGTTGCGCAGCACCAGATCCACATCCATGAGCTCAAGCATCGGTGCGTCGCGCAGGGCGTCGCTCCAGCGCACCGTGCCATGGCGAATGGCGAATTCGGGCTGGCTCATCAACCAGTCAGCTAGCCCCCCGTCGACCACGTCGGCCGACGGCATTTCAAAGCCGGCAATCCACAGCGCGCCGTCGCTGGCGCGCCGAACGTCGAGTACCGGGCGGTCGATATACAACTGCTCCAATCCCCCGGCGGCCAACGAGCGTGGCGACAGGGCTGCGATGACCGAAGGCAAAGCCAAGGCGCTGCGGCCCTGGGCGTCGAAAATTTGCACATCGTGCAGCGCTACCGACGGTATCAAGCCATTGGAATACGCCTCGATGCTGCCAATGCGCACCGCCACACCCAAGCGGCGGCTGGCCTGCTGCTCCAGCCACGGGCGCAGGTCGTCGATTCGGGGCACAATGACAAAGTGCAGCGCACCCCACACCAGGACTACCAGCAGCCATCCCAGGGCAACCAGGCGCAGCGACCATTTTGCAAGCGCTGCGCCGAGCAAAAGTGCGCGCGTTGGAGGGAGGGGGACTTCGGTCATCGGTTTGTTGTCGCTAGCCCAGAATTATGACCGGCCAGCACGCACCCCAAAAGTCTGATTATTCGCGCTTTGCGCAGCGCATCCGTCGCCGCTATGGGCGCGAGCTGGAGCTGCTTGCGCCCGGCGTGCCACTGCGCGGTGAACAAGACCAGGTGTTGGCCACCCTGCGCACCCAGGGCCACAGCTTGGGCGACGCCTTGCGCATGACGCGCCAGTGGGTGCTTGAGCGCCTGCTGAGCCTGGACTGCGAGCAGCGGCTGGCCTTGCAGCAGGTCACCCAGGCCATGACCGATTGGGCCGAATGCGCCCTGTGCGCCGCCTACGACCACGCCAGCGCCGAGCTGCAAATGACACATG
>CAIYQF010000321.1 GCA_903928325.1 uncultured beta proteobacterium
AAGTTCAACTCGATCTCGATCTCGGGCTACCACATGCAAGAGGCCGGTGCCAACCAGGCGCTGGAATTGGCGTTCACCCTGGCCGACGGCAAGGAATACGTCAAAACCGCCATCGCCAGCGGCCTGGACGTGGACGAATTTGCCGGGCGCCTGAGCTTTTTCTGGGCCATTGGCATGAACTTCTATTTAGAGGTGGCCAAGATGCGCGCCGCGCGCCTGTTGTGGTGCCGCATCATGAAGGGCTTTGACGCCAAGTCGCCCAAATCGCTCATGCTGCGCACCCACTGCCAGACCAGCGGATGGAGCCTGACCGAGCAAGACCCCTACAACAACGTGGGGCGCACCACCATCGAGGCCATGGCGGCCGTGGTTGGCGGCACGCAAAGCCTGCACACCAACAGCTTCGACGAAGCCATCGCGCTGCCCACCGAGTTTTCCAGCCGCATTGCCCGCAACACCCAGCTCATCATCCAGGAAGAAACCCACATCACCAATGTGATTGACCCCTGGGCTGGCAGCTACATGATGGAAAAGCTCACCCAGGACATGGCCAACGCCGCCTGGAAAATCATCGAAGAAGTGGAAGCCATGGGCGGCATGGTCAAGGCGGTGGACAGCGGCTGGGCCAAACTCAAAATTGAAGCGGCCGCTGCTGAAAAGCAGGCGCGCATTGACAGTGGCAAAGACGTGATCGTGGGCGTCAACAAATACAAACTTAAAACCGAAGACGCCATTGAGGCCCGCGACATTGACAACGTGGCGGTGCGCGAGGGCCAAATCGCCCGCCTGAACACCATCAAAGCCCAGCGCGACCCCGTGACCGTGAAAGCCGCGCTCGACGCACTCACCTACGCTGCAGGCCATGGTGGCAATTTGCTGGACTTGAGCATTCAGGCCATGCGCCTGCGCGCCACCGTGGGTGAGGTGAGCGACGCGCTGGAAGTGGCCTTTGGCCGCCACAGGGCCGACACCAACAAGGTCTCGGGCGTCTACGCTGCGGCCTATGACACCGACACGACCAACGGGGACACCATGGAATACTGGAACACGCTCAAGGCCGACATCGCCGCCTTTGCCGACGCCCAGGGCCGCCGTCCGCGCGTGATGATTTCCAAACTCGGCCAAGACGGCCACGACCGGGGCGCCAAAGTGGTGGCGACTGCGTTTGCGGACCTGGGCTTTGACGTGGACATGGGCCCGCTGTTCCAAACGCCTGAAGAATGCGCCCGCCAGGCCATTGAGAACGACGTGCATGCCGTGGGCGTGTCCACGCTGGCGGCCGGCCACAAAACCCTGGTGCCCGCCATCATTGCCGAGCTGAAAAAGCAAGGCGCTGACGACATCATCGTGTTTGTGGGCGGCGTCATTCCGCGGCAGGACTATGACTTTTTGTACGCCGCAGGCGTCAAGGGAATTTACGGCCCGGGAACACCGATTCCGGTCAGCGCGCGCGACGTGCTCGACCAGATCAAAAAGGCTCTGGCGTCCTGAATTGATGTCGCAACCCAACGCGCACCTGTTGGTGGATTTGCGAGGCAGCGATGCCATGCTGCGCCGCCGGGCCATGGCCAAGGCCATCACCTTGCTCGAATCCACCCGCGCTGACCACCGCTTGCTGGCCGATGCGCTGCTGACCGACCTGCTGCCTTTTACCGGCGCCTCGTTCCGCTTGGGCATTAGCGGCGTGCCGGGCGTGGGCAAGAGCACATTTATTGAGGCGTTGGGGCTGTACCTGATCGACCAAGGCCACCGGGTGGCGGTGCTGGCGGTTGACCCGTCGAGCAGCGTGTCGGGCGGCTCCATCCTGGGTGACAAAACCCGCATGGAGCGCCTGAGCGTTGCGCCACAGGCTTATATCCGCCCCAGCCCGGCCAGTGGCACCCTGGGCGGTGTGGCCGACAAGACGCGCGAGTCCATGCTGGTGTGCGAGGCCGCGGGTTTTGATGTGGTGATTGTGGAAACCGTGGGCGTGGGCCAGTCGGAAACCGCCGTGGCGCAAATGACCGATATGTTTGTGCTGCTGCAACTGCCCAACGCCGGTGACGACCTGCAGGCCATTAAAAAAGGCGTGATGGAACTCGCCGACCTGGTGGTCATCAACAAGGCTGATCTGGACGGGGCCGCCGCCACGCGCGCCCAAGCGCAGATTGGTAGTGCCCTGCGCCTGCTCGGCCTACACGGCAACCCCGCCAATGTGCACCACGCGGCCAGCCAGTGGCACCCCAAGGTCATTCAAATCAGCGCGCTGCTGGGCCAGGGCGTGGACGCGTTTTGGGCAGAGGTCATTCAATTCAAGGCGCTGCAAACCGCCAACGACCGCTTTGCCAGCCGCCGCCAAAGCCAGGCGCTGGCCTGGATGTGGGAGCGCATTGACGCCGGGCTCAAGCAAGCTTTCAAAAACAGCCCGCAAGTGCGGGCCCAACTTCCGCAATTCACCGACGCCGTGCGATCGGGCCAATTGGCCGCCAGCACGGCAGCACGCACCTTGCTCGCCGCATTCGACAGCGCAGCAGCCAAGGCCTCACATTAACCCGCAAGTTACATACGCGACCACCACGAAGGACCCCTTATGCACGACATTCTTGAACAACTAGAAGAAAAGCG
>CAIYQF010000322.1 GCA_903928325.1 uncultured beta proteobacterium
ATGCCGTCAATGGGCAAGTAGCCGCGCGCGGTGGGCGTGGTCATCATGGTTTTTTCAGCCGCTTGCACGCAATCGAGCAAGGGCAGCTTGCCGCTTTCGTCGAAATACACGCCCACGCCGAGATTGACCTTCTTGGGGTTGGTGTCGGCGTTGAACTGTTCGTTCAAACCCAAAATCGGGTCGCGGGGGGCCATTTCGACGGCGGAGAAAAGAGACATGGAGGGGGTCCTGAAGCGGGGTGAAGAAGTATGGTGCGGCCGCATTAGTCGCAAACAGTTTTCGATTTTACCGCCCCGCTCACCGCATTAACGCGCCTTAAGACGTCGGATACGTCCCACCCGACATCGTCGGCTTGTTCGCCAGCGCGCGACCTGGGCTAAGCTTGGTGCCCCTCCATTTGCAGGTTTCTATGTCCGACCTTGTTGAAGTCACCGCCCCGGCGCTCCCCGGCACCTTTGTCACCTTCCCCGATTCGCCTTTTGAGCTGTACCAGCCCTATCCGCCGGCCGGCGACCAGCCCGAGGCGATTGACCAACTGGTGGCGGGGGTTCTGGACGGCGAGGTGTACCAAACCCTGCTGGGGGTCACGGGCTCAGGCAAAACCTTCACCATGGCCAATGTGATCGCTCGCCTGGGTCGCCCGGCGATTGTGTTTGCACCCAACAAGACGCTGGCAGCCCAGCTTTACAGTGAGTTCCGCGAGTTTTTTCCCAAGAACGCGGTGGAGTATTTCGTCAGCTACTACGACTACTACCAGCCCGAGGCCTATGTGCCCCAGCGCGACCTGTTTATCGAAAAAGACTCGGCCATCAACGAGCACATCGAGCAAATGCGCCTGAGTTGTACCAAAAGCGTATTGGAGCGCCGCGACGTGGTGATCGTGGCGACCGTCTCCGCCATCTACGGCATTGGCCAGCCCGAGGCCTACCACAAGATGATCATGACGCTGCGCGCGGGCGACAAGCTCGGCCAGCGCGACATGATCATCCAGCTGGTGCGCATGCAGTACCAGCGCAACGACATGGACTTTTCACGCGGCACCTTTCGCGTGCGCGGCGACACCATCGACATTTTTCCGGCCGAACACTCCGAGATGGCCATCCGCGTCGAGCTGTTTGACGACGAGATCGAGTCCTTGCAGCTTTTTGACCCGCTGACCGGGCGCATCCGGCAAAAAATCCCGCGCTTTACCGTCTACCCCAGCAGCCACTACGTCACGCCGCGCGAACAGGTGCTGATGGCGGTGGAAACCATCAAGATTGAGCTGGCCGACCGGCTCAAAGAGTTCGTGGGCCAGGGCAAGCTGGTCGAGGCCCAGCGCCTGGAGCAGCGCACGCGCTTCGATTTGGAAATGCTCTCCGAGGTGGGCCACTGCAAGGGCATTGAGAACTACTCGCGCCACTTGGCGGGCAGCGCGCCGGGCGCGCCACCCGCCACGCTGACCGACTACCTGCCCAAAGACGCGGTGATGTTTCTGGACGAAAGCCACGTGCTGATCGGCCAATTTGGCGGCATGTACAACGGCGACCGCTCGCGCAAGACCACGTTGGTGGAATACGGCTTTCGCCTGCCCAGCGCGCTGGA
>CAIYQF010000323.1 GCA_903928325.1 uncultured beta proteobacterium
AGCCGCCCACGACCAGCGGCGCAATAACGAGCGCGTACCAGTAGCCAATGCCAAAGGAATCCAGCAGCACAAAGGCCACGTAGGCGCCGACCATGTACAGCGCACCATGGGCGAAGTTGACAATACCCAACAAGCCAAAAATAACGGCCAAGCCGAGGCTGAGCATGGCATAAAAAGAGCCATTGACCAAGCCCAGCAAAAGCTGGCCTAAGAAAGCCTGAATGGGGATGCCAAAAACGTCCATAGGTTCAAGTCCGCCTTAGGGGTTTATTTCCACAAAGCGCACTTGGACTCGGCTTTGGTGGTGAACGCCTCTTCGCCCTTGGTGGTGGAAATCAGCTTGTAGTAGTCCCAAGGCGTGTCGGACTCGGCCAGGGTTTTTACCTGCATCAAGAACATGTCGTGCACCATGCGGCCGTCGGGGCGCACGTAGCCGCCCTTGGCATACATGTCGTTAACCTTGAGCTTGTGCACCTGTTCCATCACCTTGTCGCCATCGTCCGAACCTGCGGCCTTGACCGCACCCAGGTAAAACTGCGTTACCGAATAGTCGGCCGCTTGCACCGAAGACGGCATGCGCTTGAATTTCTCAAAAAAACGCTTGCTCCAGGCGCGCGACTCGGGCGACTGGTTCCAGTACCAGCTGTCGGTCAGGTACATGCCTTGCGTGGCGGGCAAACCCAGCGAGTGCACGTCGTTGATGAACATCAGCAGGCCCGCGAGCTTCATGGTCTTGGTGACGCCAAATTCGTTGGCTGCCTTAACCGCGTTGATGGTGTCGCCGCCGGCATTGGCCAAGCCCAAAATTTGTGCCTTGCTGGACTGCGCTTGCAGCATGAAAGACGAAAAGTCGCTGGCAGACAGCGGGTGGCGCACCGCGCCCACCACGGTGCCGCCTGCGGCTTTGACCACGGTGCTGGCGTCGTTTTGCAGCGCAGTGCCAAAAGCGTAGTCGGCGGTCAAAAAGTACCAGCTCTTGCCACCGGCCTTCACCACCGCCGGGCCAGTGCCCTTGGCCAGGGCCACGGTGTCGTAGGCGTAGTGCGTGGTGTAGGGCGTGCACTGCTCATTGGTCAGCGCCGAGCTGCCCGCGCCTACCGCAAAAAACGGCTTTTTCTTCTCCAGCGCCACTTTGGCCATAGCCAGATTGGTGCCCGAATTGGTGCCGCCGATCAGCATGTCCACGCCTTGCTGATCAAACCACTCGCGGGCTTTGGCAGCCGCCACGTCGGCCTTGTTTTGGTGGTCGGCCACCACCAGCTCAATCTTTTTTCCAGCCACCGCGCCACCCAGGTCGGCAATGGCCATTTTGATGGCTTCGGCGCCGGCCGGGCCGTCAATGTCGGCGTACAGGCCCGACAAGTCGGTGATAAAGCCGATGCGAATCACGTCACCCGAAATTTGGGCGTGGGCGGCACCGGCGCCTAGCAATGTGGCAGTGCTCAGGGCGCAGGCGGCGGCAATGGTCTTGAGTTTCATGTCGGTCTCCAGTGGGTAAAAAAAATAGCGCTATAAAAAAGGCAGGGGAAGGCGGGCGCTCAGACGCCTAAGTATTCGTGCAGCCGGTCCATGCGCGCGGGCAGTTCGGCCTGGGTGAATTCCTGGATCACGGTGCCGTGCTCCATCACCAAAAAGCGGTCGGCCAGCGGCGCAGCAAACACAAAGTTTTGCTCCACCATGACGATGGTGTAGCCCTGCTTGCGCAGCGCCACCACCATCTCAGCGAGCTTTTGCACGATCACCGGGGCCAGGCCCTCACTGATTTCGTCCAAAAACAAAAGCCGCGCCCCGGTGCGCAAAATGCGCGCCACCGCCAGCATTTGCTGCTCGCCGCCGGAGAGGCGCGTGCCCTGGCTTTGGGCGCGCGACTGCAGGTTGGGGAACATCTCGTAAATCTGCGCCACCGACATGCCGCCCTTGGCCAGGGTGGGTGGCAGCAGCAGGTTTTCTTCGGTCGATAGCGAGGAAAAAATACCGCGCTCTTCGGGGCAGTAGCCAATGCCTAAGCGCGCAATCTGGTGCGTGGGCATGCCAATGGTCTCGCGGCCCCACAGCTTGATGGAGCCTTTGCGGCTGCCAATCAGGCCCATGATGGCGCGCAGCGTGCTGGTGCGCCCGGCGCCGTTGCGCCCAAGCAGGGTAACGACTTCGCCTTCTTGCACCGAAAAATTCACGCCGTGCAGCACATGCGACTCGCCGTACCAGCCGTGCAGGCCCTTGACTTCAAGAATAGGTGCGCCAGCCATCAGTGTGCTCCCTTGAGGGTGGTATTGGCGCTGCCCATATAGGCTTCGACTACCGCCGGGTTCTTGGATACCTCGGCGTACGGCCCTTCGGCCAGCACCGCGCCGCGTTGCAGCACGGTAATGGTGTCAGCAATGCTCGAAACCACGCTCATATTGTGTTCAACCATCAGCACGGTGCGGTTGGCGGCTACCTTCTTGATCAGCTGGCGTATGCGGTCTACGTCTTCCAGGCCCATGCCCTGGGTAGGTTCGTCCAGCAGCATCAGCTTGGGGTCCATGGCCAGGGTGGTGGCGATCTCCAGCGCGCGCTTACGGCCGTAGCTCAGTTCCACAGCGGGGATGGCGGCATAGGCTTCCAGGTCCACCTCGCGCAGCAGTTCCAGCGCGCGCGGGTGCAGCCCGTCGAGCACGCGCTCCGAGCGCCAGAACTGAAACGACGTCTTCATCAGCCGCTGTTGCAGCGCGATGCACACGTTTTCCAGCACCGTGAGGTGGGGAAACACCGAAGAAATCTGAAACGAGCGGATCACCCCCTGGCGGGCAATGCGCACGGGGGAGAGCGCAGTGATGTCACGGCCCTCAAACAAGATCTGGCCCGCGCTGGGCGTCAAAAACTTGGTCAGCAGGTTAAAGCAGGTGGTTTTACCCGCGCCGTTCGGCCCGATGAGCGCGTGGATCGTGCCCTTGCGCACCCGCAGATCGACGCGGTCGACGGCCACAAAGCCTTTGAACTCTTTGACCAGTTGGCGGGTTTCCAGGATGAATTCTTGGCTCATTCTTCAGTTCAGGGGGCGATGACTGGCTTGGCCGGACGGTCCGGTCAGGTGCGCCATGTTAGCCGGACTATTAAACCCGCAATCCTTGGGCGCCTGTGTAGGAGTTTCCACTGGTTTTCATTTTGCCTTTGCTTGATCTAGGTCGTGGTGCGCCGTTGACACCGACCTAACATGGCCACAAACCACCCAAGGAGAAGCCCCTGTGACCCGTCCAGACCTCACTACCGCCTACCGCCAGCGCCTCATGGCGCACCGTGCCGATCTGTTGGAGCAAATCTCCGCGCAGCGCGGTGGCGCGCGCAGCCGCGCCGATGTAGCCGAAGAACATTTCTCTCATCCGGAGGACTCTCCAGCCCAGGTCGCCAGCGAGCGTGACCTGGAATTTGCCCTTAATGAGCACGAAACCGCAGCGCTAGGCGAGATAGCGTCGGCCTTGGAGCGGCT
>CAIYQF010000324.1 GCA_903928325.1 uncultured beta proteobacterium
TGGGAAATCGCGTCTACATCGACCACGTCTGAGGCATGCACCACGTAGCACTCCAAGTCGGATAGGGCTTGCACGTGCTGACCCAAGAGCGCGTGGGCCAGGCCACGGTCGCGGTACTCGGACCAGGCATCGGGCATCAACACCACCAGCCGCTCTTGTACCGCCAACCACAGAGCGCCGTGTTTCTGGCTTTTGTAAATCTCTTTGAGGTTGCGCAGCATGCGCACCAGCACGTCCCGGCTGGGCGCAGCTTGCAGGTACAAGCCCAGTGGAATATCAAAATCCGCACCGATATCACCCGCCAGGCGATACGGTTCGAGCATCTCCAGCAAATCTTCGCGGCTAAACGACTGGCCGGTCATCGGGTCCATCACCGCCTGGCCCACCGGCAGGCTGATTTTGATTAAAAAGTGGCCCGGAAAATTAACGCCCTTGGCGTCAAGCCCCATCCCCTGCGCCAATTCAAGCCACAATACCGCCAAGGAGATGGGAATGCCACGGCGGGTTTCCACCAGGCGGTGGATAAAGCTGTTGTCGCTGGCGTAGTAGTCGTTGACATTGCCGGCAAAGCCCAGATCTTTGTAGAAAAACTGGTTCAATGCCAAGAGCCTGGCCAGCGGTACGGCATCTGCGGCGACGCGCTGGCGCAAACGGGCTTGCCACTGGTCCACCTGCGATAGCACGGCCTGCACATCCAGCCCCGGTTCGCGCAAATGGCCCAGCGCTACGGCCGCCTCCATCAAGGGAAACTGCGCGTCGCTGTGCACCAGGGAGCCAAAATAGTCCAGCGGGTTGGGAATATCAAAAGACACGTTCATGGCGCACACTGTAGCAAACGCAGGAGGCTAAATGCCACCCGCACCAAGCCGTATGGCAGCCTTGCGGAGCACCTAACTGCGCCGCAAAAACTGGCGCAGATTCAAGCCCAAGGCCAGCACAGCGCCGCCGTACAACACGGCGGCGCCCGCCAAGACCAGCGCTACCAAACCGATGCGCTGCAGATAGGCGCCTGAGATGTCGAGCCAATGCCAGGCCTGCGCAGCCCAGACCAAATACACGGCCAGCACGGCAGCACCCACCAGCACCTGCAGCAAGAACCGGCCCCAGCCAGGTGCGGGGCGAAAACTGCCGCGCTGCAGCAGGCCACGCAACAGCCACAGAGCGTTCACTACCGCGCCCAGGCCGATGGACAGGGACAGCGCCGCGTGCCTAAAAACGGGCACCAGCGCCAGATTAAGCACTTGGGTGAGAACCAAAACCGCAATAGCGATACGTACCGGGGTCTTGATGTCCTGGCTGGCGTAATACCCAGGCGCCAGCACCTTGATCGCCACAATACCCACCAAACCCACGCCCCAACCCTGCAAAGCCCAGGCGGTTTGGACCACGTCACCTGCGGTAAACGCCTTGTAGTGAAACAGCACCGCCACCAAAGGCTGGGCAAACACCAGCAAAGCCACCGCGCACGGCACGGCCAGCAGCACCACCAAACGCAAACCCCAGTCCAGCAGGTCCGAATACTCCTGCGTGTTGCCCGAGCCCCGTGCCGACGCCAGCCGGGGCATGAGCACCACCCCCAACGCAACGCCCAGCATGGCGGTGGGAAACTCCATAAGCCGGTCGGCGTAACTGAGCCAACTCACGCTGCCCGTAGCCAGGTGCGAGGCAATTTGGGTGTTGATCAGCAAGGATATTTGCGCCACGCTCACACCCAGCAGCGCCGGAGCCATCAGGCGCACAATGTTTTTGCTGGCCGGGTCGGCCCAGGCGGTGCGGATGGCGCCCCAGCCAACACCCAGGCGCGGCAACAAGCCCAGGTTGCGCAACGCGGGCACCTGCACCAGCAATTGCAAAACACCGCCCAGCATAACCCCCAGCGCCATCGAAAAAATGGGCTCCAAACCGCGCTGCGCAAACCAGGGCGCCAAGCCCCAGGCGCACGCAATGGTCGCTATATTGAGCAAAACGGGCGTGGCCGCAGGCACCGCGAAGCGGCGGTAGGTGTTCAAAATGCCCGATGACAGCGCCACCATGGACATAAAGCCGATGTAGGGAAACATAAAGCGCGTCATCACCACCGCCGCGTCATAGCCACGCGGGTCTTTTTGCAGGCCGCTGGCCATAGCCCAAACTAGCACGGGCGCCGCAGCCACGCCGACCGCACAGACCAGCACCAGCACCCAGGCCAATAGAGTGGCCACCTGGTCGATCACGTGTTTGGTCGCCGTGTCCCCGTGCTGCGCTTGGCTGGCGGCCAGCACCGGCACAAAAGCCTGGCTGAATGCGCCTTCGGCAAACAGGCGGCGAAACAGATTGGGAATGCGAAAAGCGACGTTAAAGGCGTCCGTCATGGCGCTGGCACCAAAGAGGGCCGCCAACAGCGACTCACGCACCAAGCCGGTCATGCGCGAGGCCAGCGTCCAAAGGGACACGGTGGAGACGGATTTGAGGAGGCTCACGCAGCAGAGTTTAGCGTCACGCTAGGGGCCGCTATAATAGTGGGCTTTGCTGGCAACATCCACAGACACAAGGAAACTCAATCATGGCATCTGGAAAACCCAAGAAAAAGAACCCGCGCCTGGCGTCGGGCCGCAAGCGCGTCCGCCAGGACGTCAAAATCAACGCCGCGAACA
>CAIYQF010000325.1 GCA_903928325.1 uncultured beta proteobacterium
CCGACTTTTTGTGCCGCGTACTAGAGGCGGTGATTGCTGAAGGCGCCACCACCATCAATGTGCCCGACACCGTGGGCTACGCCGTGCCCGAGCTGTATGGCAACTTCATCAAGTCGTTGCGCGAACGCATTCCCAACTCAGACAAGGCGATTTGGTCGGTGCATTGCCACAATGACCTGGGCATGGCGGTGGCCAACTCGCTGGCCGGTGTCAAGATCGGCGGGGCGCGCCAAGTGGAGTGCACCATCAACGGTCTCGGTGAGCGCGCGGGCAACTGCAGCCTGGAAGAGGTAGTAATGGCGGTCAAAACTCGGCGCGATTACTTTGGCTTGGACCTTGGGATCGACACCAAGCACATCCTAGCGGCCAGCCGCATGGTCAGCCAGACCACGGGTTTTGTGGTGCAGCCCAACAAGGCGGTGGTGGGTGCCAATGCTTTTGCCCACGCCTCGGGCATTCACCAGGACGGTGTGCTCAAAGCGCGCGACACCTACGAAATCATGCGCGCCGAGGACGTGGGCTGGAGCGCCAACAAGATCGTGCTGGGCAAGCTCAGCGGGCGCAATGCATTTAAGCAGCGCCTGCAGGAGCTTGGCGTGCAGCTTGAGAGCGAGGCGGAGATCAATGCCGCCTTTGCCCGCTTCAAGGAGCTGGCTGACCGCAAAGCGGAGATTTTTGACGAAGACATTCTTGCGCTGGTGAGCGATGACAGCGTCTCTCAAGATAAAGAACTGTACGGTTTCGTTTCTCTGTCCCAACATAGCGAGACCGGCGAGCGTCCCCATGCCGCAGTGGTGTTTACCAGCGCCGGCCAGGAAGTCAAGTCCGAGTCGGATGGCAACGGTCCGGTAGACGCATCGCTCAAGGCGATCGAGACGCATGTGCAAAGCGGCGCTGAAATGGTGCTTTACTCGGTCAACGCCATCAGTGGTTCTACCGAGAGCCAAGGTGAGGTGACGGTACGCCTGCAAAACAGCGGTCGGGTGGTCAACGGTACAGGTTCGGATCCAGATATCGTGGTCGCTTCGGCCAAAGCTTATTTGAGCGCACTCAACAAGCTTCAAAGCAAGGCCGACCGGGTGGCTGCACAGGGGTAATGGCATCTTTTCGCTAATTTGCTTCATGTTTCTGGCGCAAGTGTTTGATTTGTGTGGATTTTTTGATTAAACTCACGCAGCGTCCACAATCCTTAGGAAGTGGTGATCATCCAGTTTGTAATCCCGTTGGACTTTAAATTGCATAAATTTTTCTTTCCTGTTTTCGTGCTATTGGCCTCGGTTGCCTTGTCCGGTGTTGGCCATGCGCAAGAAGGCGCTACGAGCAAGAAGGCCCACGCAAGCCTGAATGCCAAAAAGCGTGTTGCCTTAGCTGCGGTTAAGCGCAAGCAACTGGCCGGGACGGTGCTTGCGTCTAAGCCGTCGTTTGGCGAAGTTGCGGGTCTGCATGCATCGCCTGATGCTTTGGCGCTGAAGTCGAGTGTCGCTTTTGTTATCGATCAAGACACCAAAGAGGTTTTGCTGCACAAGAACGAGCTCGTTGTGCTGCCGATAGCGTCCATTACCAAGTTGATGACCGGTGTCTTAATCAGCGAGGCCAAGTTACCTATGGATGAGATGATTGCGATTTCGCAAGCCGATGTGGATACGGAAAAAGGAAGTCGATCAAGATTGAACGTCGGCACCCAGCTATCGCGAGGGGAATTGTTACATTTGGCGCTGATGTCCAGCGAAAACCGTGCTGCCCACGCCCTGGGGCGCACGTTCCCAGGCGGTTTGGCGACCTTTGTGGGCCTGATGAACGCCAAGGCCAATGCTTTGGGTATGTTTGCCACCAGTTACGTTGAGCCAACGGGGCTGTCCAGTAAGAACCAGTCCAGTGCAAGGGATCTTGCAACCTTGGTGAACTATGCGTACGGCGACGCCACGTTGCGTGAGCTCTCAACGTCGCCAGGTTACCAAGTTGGGGTCGGTAAGAAAACCTTGCAGTTCAACAATACCAACCGCTTGGTAAAGAGCCCTGATTGGGATATTGGCCTGCAAAAGACCGGTTACATCTCAGAAGCTGGGCAGTGTTTGGTCATGCAGGCTAGGGTAGCTGGGCGCAAAATCATCATGGTATTCCTTGATTCGGCGGGCAAGCTCAGTCGTATTGCGGATGCGGAGCGCGTGCGGCGTTGGGTGGAATCCAATTCGGTTAACTCTCCCAAGATTTCGCCGCTGGCCCATTTGTCGGGGACATCGTCGCTGGTTGTTGCCAATTAAGCCTTGAGAGGGCTGCGGCTCAGGTGGGCTTAATGCCCTCTATAGCCAAGTGTTTCAGATATTTGCTGCGCCGTTTCCTTGAGTTTTGGCATCCAGGCGTCGTCCATCCGGCTCGATGGGGACGATATGGATAAGCCGGCGACCAATTTTTCTTGGTCATCGTAGATTCCAGCTGCCATGCAGCGAACCCCTAGTTCCAACTCCTCGTTGTCATTGGCTTGCCCGTATTGGCGCACCCGTGCAAGTTCGCGCTCTAAGCTGGACAGGTCCGTAATACTGTTCTTGGTGTGCCCCTGCAGCCCGGTGCGCGTGGCATATGCGCGTATGCGCTGGGGATCGTCTGCAGCCAAAAAGAGCTTGCCGACGGAGGTGAGGTGCAATGGTGCGCGTCCGCCTATGGCCCGCACCACTTGCATTCCCGAGCGCTCACTGAAAGCGCGTTCGACGTAAATGATTTCATCTCCTTGGCGCATGCTAAGGTTCACGGGCTGTTGCGTGAGTTTGTGCAGCTCCCGCATGGGTGTGATCGCGGCATCTCGTACGTTGAGCCGACCTTTAACGAGATTTCCCAACTCCAACAGTCGCATGCCCAGGCGATAGCTACCGGATTGGGGCCTGTCGGCATAGCGCCCTATAACCAAGTCATTCAAGATGCGGTGGGCGGTCGACGGATGCAGCCCGGCTTTGTCGCTTATTTCCTTGAGGGTCATCGCTTCTTCCCGTGACGCCAATACGTCAATGAGGGTGAACATTCTCTCGATGACCTGGACGGACGGGGTTGCAACGCGCGGAGGGTCTTGTTTTGTCATGGGGGCTCGTGGTTGACGCATTATTCTGGCGATCCGGCTGGAGCGCTGTTGTGTGAGCGACTGGTTGTGCTTTGCGCCTCCGCAGGTGCCACTGAACGGGCCGGCTGTGCGGCTTGCCAGCGACCATCCAACAGCAACTGCGCCGGAGCAAAACGCATTTTGTAGTTCATTTTTCGGCTTTGATCGATCCAATAACCCAAGTATAAAAAAGACAAGCGCAAGGTCTGTACTTGTTGCAACTGCCAAAGCACGCTGTATGTGCCAAAGCTGGCCTGCTGCTCGGGCTCATAAAAAGTGTAGACGGCAGAAATGGCGTCGTCCAGTATGTCCAAAATCGACACCATTTTGAGGGCGCCGTAGTGCCCATCGATGCCCGGCTCCCTGAATTCGACGAGACGGGAATTGACCCGACTTTGTAACAAAAATTGGGTGTATTGGTCTACGCTGTCGTCCTCCATTGCCCCGCCTAAGTGGCGACTGTGCTGGTAGCGTTTGTACAAGTCGTAGTGTTCAGCTACAAAACCCATGCGCAATACCCTGGTTTGCAGCTTACTGTGTTGCTTCCATGCCCGGCGCTGGCTGCGGTTGGGGGTGAAGCTTGACGCGTCAATACGCAGTGGAACGCAGGCTTGGCATCCGTCGCAGTGCGGCCGGTAGGTGAACATGCCACTGCGTCGAAAGCCGTCGGCTACCAGGTTCGAATACGTGGAATTGTCAATCAAATGGCTGGGTGTGGCCACCTGTGAGCGGGCTTTGCGTCCGGGCAGGTAACTGCATTCGTAGGGCGCCGTAGCGTAAAACTGCAGCGCTTTGAGTGGAAGTTCATGGAGCTGGGTCATGGTTTCATATTGCAGACGTGATGAGGGTGTTCCAGCAATGGGGTTCGAATTTCCAGATGGGAGAAGGTTTCAATTGGGCGACTTCCAGATCAGCAAGAAACTCTATGCGGGTAACAGGCGCAGCCCCCATCCGGGCTAAATGCGGGGTAGCTTGCTGGCAATCAATCTGGGTGACTCCATGGATCTTGCAAAATGCAACTAGCGCTGCGAGAGCAAGTTTTGAGCCGTCTGGGACCTTAGTGAACATGGATTCACCAAATACTGCGTGGCCGATTGTCACGCAATACAGCCCTGCGACCAGACGCCCGTCCACCCAGGTTTCAACGCTATGCGCCAAGCCGGCTTCGTACATGTCGATGTAGGCGGCCACCATGGACGGCAAAATCCAGGTTCCCTTTTGCTTCACGCGGGGTGCTTGGGCGCAGTTGTGAATGACCGTCCCGAACGCCGTATCAAAACGGATTTCACATTGGGGGCTTTTTTGAAACCGCTGCAGCGTTTTTTTAAACGAGCGGTGAATTTGAAAGTCGTCCACTTTTAGCACCGTCCGTGGATCCGGACTCCACCACAGCACCGGTTGTCCTTCGCTAAACCAGGGAAAAATTCCCCTGGAGTACGCCGATTTGAGCGTCAGCACGTCCAATGGCCCGCCCGCAGCAAGTAAACCCGGAGCCATAGATCGTGCGTCGCCAGCCCGTGTCACCGAAGGAAAGGGGTCGCCTGGAGACAGCCATGTCAGGTCAGAATATTCCATTGAATGGTGTGATGAATATCCGGTCAAAGATTTATGGGGCTTGAATCGGGGGCTAGGGTGCTGGCGGTTAGAATGTGCATCGTCGGGGCGTAGCGCAGCCTGGTAGCGCATCTGGTTTGGGACCAGAGGGTCGAAGGTTCGAATCCTTTCGCCCCGACCACAATATTTGCCAAAGCCTCGTCTTTGGCATTTTTGTTTCTGGTATTTCGCGTCCACGACTGTCCGTAGCTCAGTTGGATAGAGCAACAGCCTTCTAAGCTGTAGGTCACAGGTTCGATTCCTGTCGGACAGGCCAAATTTAAGGTTTTAGCGTTCCGCAAACTTCCGGCCTTTCTTGTTTTCCCTCTGTAAGACTTCATTTTTTAGTGCGCAGTGGTTCGGGTTAGTGTGCCACGTTCCGGGGGCATGTGGGGGCATAAATGGGGGCATTAATTGGAAAATTGGGGGCATCTCGAAAAGGCCTGCTTCCCCACTGAAAACGCGTACCGCCTGGGCGCTGCGCCTTGGTGGTGCTGGCCCTGATCGTCTCACAATACAACCCCCCATAGGCGGGCCATGAACAGGCCGGGAATGCCGCCGAATTCACCCGCGTGGGGTAGGTCGCTGGGAGTACCTTTTAGGGGGGTGCCCCCACCATGGGCGGGTTTATGCCCCCAGCTTCGGCGCCGCTGGCACGGTCGCACCTCATACCCCTAGGGGGTAGTTTTCACTTTCCATAAAAATGCTGTGGGCGGTCGGTCTGGGAATTGCCTTTCCCTAGACTTTTGACCCCCCCTACCCCTGGGCGATTCGCCCGGCGGGCGTGTGCCCCCAGCTTTGGCGCCATGTGCCCCCGCCTGGTGGGCTTTGTGCCCGCGTGGTGGCGTTCACCGTTCACCGTTCACCTTTTCTATCCCCGCCCTGATGGCCACCCAAATTCCCCCGTCTGTGGCCACTTCAAAATCCCCCACCTGAATTGATCGGGGACAGGGGTTCAAAGCCGACACCGTCGGCACCTGTTGGCAGGACGCAAGTTCTGGCCTTCCTCGAAGGAAGGCC
>CAIYQF010000326.1 GCA_903928325.1 uncultured beta proteobacterium
CGATTTTTTAGTTCGACGATAATCTTTTTTTGGTTCGTTTTTAAGCTCTTTTTGAATTAATTTTTTTTAGTTCGACGTTAATCTTTTTTAGTTCTATGTTACTCCTTTTTGGTTCGACGTTCCCTTTATCCCATTTATTAGGTTCAATTTGGCTCAACTAAAACTTCAAAATTGTTGATTAGAAAACATTACATTATCGTCAAATAAATACTGTCTTAATTATTAATGCATTTTTCCGTTAAAACTTCTGCACTTAACTTAAAGAAAATTTAGAAAGTTTTCTCTCGTAATCTGCGATTTTTGAATAGTGTTGGTCTTTAAACTGTGTCAACTTTTGTGTTCCTTTAGCAAATTCATTGGTTGAAGTAAAAGACACACTTTTTCTTTTAATAGATGTTAATGAATTTTCATCGTGTTTAGCTTCATTTATCATGGTTTTCATTTTTTTCGATAAGTATGAAAAATTATTTTTCTTAAAATAACAAACTGGCTCTTCATTTTTTTCATTTCCATTTTGAATAGAATATTTATTTTTAAGTTTGGGAAATGTGTCTTTAGAATTTGGGAAGCTCTTTTTCTTGCTTCTTTTTTCATTAAATATATGCATTAGTGGTGGTAATATTTTCACTTTTAAAGGCTTGTCGCTTTCTACTAAGTCATTTTGAATTCGTACTAATTCTTGTGAAATTGGCTCCTCTGTATCGGAAGAATAGTTGAGCATATCATTTAGCTTTTTTGCGCGCTCTTTACATAATCGAATCCAATACTCGTCGTTACAGAATTCTAATCCTTTAGTTTGTTTAAACTTTGAATTCTTCAACAATTCAATTAGAAAATTCTGTTCACTTTGAACAATTTTTTTTCTAGATATTTGCTTTTGGATTAAATTCCGGTTTTCATTTCGCTGCACTGCTATTAGATTTTCTTTAATTTTCTTATAGTCGTCTTCATATGGACTACTAGTTTTTGATCCACTAATAATTTCTGATTCTGTAAACATCAAAAGTTCGCCGATATCATCTGCTTAAATAAGCTCCTAAGAGGAAAAATCAAAAAACTAGGCAGAAAAATCGATAGCGCCTGGCACGCCATAGCGCGCCAGAATGTCGTCAAATCCCCTGTTGGCACGTGCCAGAGAGCCGGGGTTCTTCAAGAAACGGGCCTCATAGTGCAGGGCCAAGATCAGGGCGTGTATCTCAAACGCGACCTGATGCTCATCGGCATCAGGCATCAAGTGCCCGCACTGTTTGGCCAGTACCACTGCACGGTTGAGGGCTTGCAACCAGGTTTGCACCGAATAAGCCAGCGCGTCGCGCACGGGGCCCGTGCGGTCGTCAAATTCCACAGCGCCACTGATGAAGATGCAGCCCGACTGAATCTCCACGGCCACGCGCTTCATCCAGTTGTCAAAGAGCGCACGCAGGCGTGGCAGGCCTTTGGCGGCATGGAGGGAGGGGTAGAAGACCTCTTGCTCAAAGGTGGCGAAATACTCGCGAATCACCGAAATTTGCAGTTCCTCGCGCGAGCCAAAGTGGGCAAACACGCCCGACTTGCTCATGTGCATGCAATCGGCCAGCGTGCCAATGCTCAAACCCTCCAGCCCGAACTGGGTGCTTAAGCCCACGGCCGCTTGCACAATGGCCTGCTTGGTTTGCTGGCCTTTATGCATGGTGCGCCCGCCGGGGCGCTCAGCGTCGGCAAGCGAAAGACTGGAAACGGAAAAACCGCACGAGGACATCAAGGTCATGTGCAAAAGAGAACGATCGTCCTATTTTGCACTAATTGCGCGACGGATGGGCTCTCGCCGGCGCCCGCGCGACCCGAAGGCTAGGACGACCGAATCATGGTGCCAAAGGCCTGTGCGGTCAGGATTTCAAGCAGCAAGACGTGTGGCACGCGGCCGTCCACGATATGCACCGCCTTGACACCGCTCTTGGCCGCATCCAGAGCGCCACTGATTTTGGGCAACATGCCGCCAGAGATGGTGCCGTCGGCAAACAGGGCGTCAATCTGGCGTGCGCTGAGCTCCGTCAGCAGTTCACCCGACTTGTTCAAAACACCGCTGATATTGGTCAGCATCAGGAGTTTCTCGGCTTGTAGCACGGTGGCCAGTTTGGCGGCCACCACGTCTGCGTTGATGTTGTAGCTCTCGTTGTTTTCGCCAAAGCCGATGGGGCTGATAACGGGGATAAACGCGTCGTCCTGCAAGGCCTTGACCACGCTGGGGTCTATGCTGACGATATCCCCGACCTGGCCGACGTCGAGTTCGATACGGGGGTCGGCGCTGTCGAGCATTTTGAGCTTTTGCGCCCGGATCATGGCGCCATCGCGCCCGGTCAGGCCCACGGCTTTGCCGCCGGCCTGGTTGATCAGGCCCACGATGTCTTGCTGCACTTCGCCGCCCAGCACCCACTCGACCACTTCCATGGTCTCGGCATCGGTCACGCGCATGCCCTGGATGAATTCTCCGGTCTTGCCCAGGCGTTTGAGGGCATTCTCAATCTGTGGGCCGCCGCCATGCACCACCACGGGGTTGATGCCCACCAGCTTGAGCAGCACCACGTCTTGGGCAAAAGCGGCTTGTAAGGCGGGGTCGGTCATGGCGTTGCCGCCGTACTTGATGACCATGGTTTTGCCATGGAACTTGCGGATATAGGGCAGGGCCTGGGCCAGTATCTCGGCCTTGTCGTGGAAGGATAGGGTGGGCATGGGCAAAGAGGCTATGAAACGGGTTTGCAAAGGTATCACCGCATTGTGACGGCAGCGGGCGCTCCAAAGCCCTGCACGCAGGCGGACAAAACGGCGCGCATGGCCGCGTGGTCGTCGGCACGGGCCGCCGCTTGCAGGCGGTCCAAATGCAGTTGCAGTTCGTCCCAGGGCAGCATGGCCTCGCGGGCCCGCAAAATTCGCGGGTGCTCGGTGGGCTCGGGGTTGTCGCCAATGAGTAACTCCTCGTAGAGCTTTTCTCCCGGGCGCAGGCCGGTTACGGCAATTTCGATATCCCCGTCAGGGCGCGCGCTGTCCCGCACAGACAGGCCAGATAGGTGAACCATGCGCACCGCAAGGTCAAAAATCTTGACGGGCTCGCCCATATCAAGCACAAAAACATCGCCACCCTGCCCCATGGCGCCAGCTTGCAAAACGAGCTGTACCGCCTCAGGAATGGTCATGAAATAGCGGGTGACTTCCGGGTGGGTGAGCGTGATGGGGCCACCATGTGCCAGTTGCTGGCGAAACAAGGGAACCACGCTGCCACTGGAGCCCAGCACATTGCCAAAGCGCACCATGGAAAAGCAAGTGTTGGGGATCTGCCCGGGCTCAGACGGATGGGCATCGGCCGCCGCCGCCGCTTGTGCCTGGGCGGCGAGCGCCTGCAACACCAGCTCGGCCATGCGCTTGGTCGCGCCCATTACATTGGTGGGGCGCACCGCTTTGTCGGTACTGACCAGCACAAACCGACCCACACCTGCAGCGCGAGCCGCCTGGGCCATGTGCCAGGTGCCAAAAACGTTGTTAAGCACGCCTTGCCCTATGTTGGACTCGACCAGCGGCACGTGCTTGTAGGCCGCAGCGTGGTACACGGTGGCGGGACGGTGGCGCTGGCATATGGCGCGCATGTGCTCAGCGTCTGTCACGCTGCCCAACAAAGCGACCACGTCCACCGCCAAGCCTTGCAATGCGCGCAAGGCCTCCAGTTCTTGGGCAACGGCGTACAGACCGTATTCATGGTGGTCCAGCAGTACCAACTGGCGCGGAGCCTGCGCCAGGATATAGCGCGCCAGTTCAGCGCCAATGCTTCCGCCCGCGCCAGTGACCATCACCACCTGTCCGGCCAAGTCGCGCGCCAGCAAACGCGCGTCCGGCGCCACGGGCAAGCGGCCCAGCAAATCCTCGGGGTCGAGCTCGCGCACGTCCTGCACCGTTACCTCGCCACTGGCCAGGTCGGACATACTGGGTAAGGTGCGCACATGGACCGGCAGGTCTTTGAGGGATTCAATAATCGTATTACGGCGCTCGCGCGAGGCTTTTGGCATGGCCAGCAATATGTCGGTAATGCCTTCATTTACAACCCTTTGCGCCACCGTCTGCGCCGGCCAAACCGGCAAGCCATTGATACTGCGCCCGATTTTTGCCGGATCGTCGTCAACAAAACCCAATAAGCGAAATTGGCGCGCCACCGATAAGGCCACTGCGGTCTGCACACCGGCAGTGCCAGCACCGAATATCAACAGGCGCCCTAAACTGGTAGGCGAAGTTCCCGGCAGGCCGGCCAATAGAAAGCGGGCTACCGCACGGCTACTGCCCACCAACACCAAGAAAATAAGGGGTTGCAGTATTCCCAAACTGCGCGGAACCATGGTCCACTGGGTGAAAAACAACAGTGCCGTCAAACCGACGCTGTAGACAGCGATGGCCTTGGCAGTCGCTACCAGAGCAGTCTGACCAGAATACCGAAATATGGCACGGTACAGGCCAAAACGCACGAAGACGGGTATGGCCAGCAGGGGAGCCAAACCATAAACCCGTAACTGAACCGCCGTGGGAATATGCAGCGTATCAAGCCGCAAAGAAAATGCAATCCAGGTCGCCACCAAGCCTAAGCTGACGTCCAGCGCGATAACTACCAATTGCTTTATCGTGCGCGACCAGGTTAATACTTGTAATTGCATGTTATGTTGGGCTTAGCGCACGTTCCTTCATGCACAGGCTTGTAATGAATCAACCATAAATGCCCCAAAAGACACGGCACACGCATCCAAGGAATGGGTGTGCCGCTTTCACAGGCCTTGGCCCGCCCAAAAGGCAGACCCATTTGCTGCCGACTTACACGCTGGCGGGCGCAGCTGCCACGGCAAAAGACTCTTTGCTGTGACCCTGGGCCACCAGCGACGTGAGCCACTTGGGCGTCAGGCCGCGACCCGACCAAGTCTCGCCGTTCGGTCCACGGAACTTGGCTGCCACGGGTGCACCAACTTTGCGCGCTGCCTTGGGGGCTTTGGGCGCCTTGGCTGCTTTTGCAACACCAGCTTTGGCTTTGGCAGGGCGCCCGGCCTTACCCGACTTGGGCGACTGCAAATCTTTCACCGTAATGCCAAAGGCTTGCATCTTGGCGTGAATATCTTTCACGGTGGTGGCGAAATCTTTGGCTTTGATTTCGTTGGCCTGCTTTTGCAACTTTTCAATTTGGCTTTGAATATCGATCAGGTTTGACATTTTATCTCCAGTAAAAAAACAATGCGTGACAGATTGTAAATCAATTAGCACTTAATGCAAGACGCCTTCACGCCTAAAGACCTTGATAAAGGTCAATGCCAAAATCTTGAGGTCAAAGAAGAATGAGCGGCGCAAAAAATACTCGTGGTCCAGAGCGACTTTGTCGGCCATGGGTAATTCATCTCGGCCATTGACTTGCGCCCAGCCCGTCAAACCCGGCCTGATCTGGTCAATGCTAGCTGCACTGCGCAGGGCCACCAAGTCACTCTGGTTAAAAAGCGCTGGACGGGGGCCGACAAAGCTCATATCCCCTTTCAAGATACTCCAGAGCTGGGGTAACTCGTCCAAACTACTTTTGCGTAAAAAAGACCCTATGGGCGTGAGTGCCGATTGCGGATCGGTCAGTAAGTGGGTGGCAAGCACTGGCGTACCCAGCCGCATGGTGCGGAACTTGGGCATATTAAACAAGACATTGTTACGACCCACGCGGGCAGACCAATACAGGGCTGGCCCCTTGGATGTGGCGCGCACCCACAGCGCCAAAAGCAATAGGGGCAGCAATAACCACAAGCCAGCCAGTCCCGCCAAGAGCACATCAAACAGGCGCTTACTCATGGTAGCGCACCCGAAATAGCACGTCGCAAACCCTCCTCCACCGAGACGGGCGCAGCCCAGCCCAGCAGCCTGCGCGCCTTGGAAATATCGAGCTGCAAATTGCCACACAGGCGCTGCGCGGCTGCGCGCCGCCCAACCAAAGCTGCGCCACACGCCAACAGCGCCACGGGCACGGACACCAACCGGGCCGGCTTGCCTGCCGCGCGCGCCATGGCGCGAACCAAGTCTGGCGTAGACAGATCGCGCCCATCGCTGACCAAAAAGGTTTCGTCGGCCGCTGCCGGATGCACCGCGCACAGCGTGATGAAGTCCACCAGGTTGTCCAGCCCCACGAGGCTGCGCACATTACGCACAGCTCCCAAAGGCAGCGGCACCCCCCGAACAACGGCACGCATGAGCGCTGCAAAATTGGCTTTCACTCCCGGGCCATACACCAAGGGAGAACGAATAATCACCACCTGCATGCCGGTCTGCGCGGCAATGGCCCGCAAACCCTGTTCTGCCTCCATCTTAGACACGGCGTAGGGGTCTTGCGGGTGGGGGATATCCAACTCACAAAAAGGAACTCCACTGGGCGTGGATTCGCCATTAACTTTGACCGAACTCATAAAGACAAAGCGCTGCACACCGGCCACAGCAGCTTGGCTGGCCAAGCGCAAAGTGGAATCCACGTTGGCCAGCCGAAAAGCCTCCATTGGATCGGCGTGCGTTTCTCGCATCACGTGGACGCGGGCGGCGAGGTGGATTACCACTTTGGCACCCTGGAAATGAATGGGGCATGCGCGGTCCCACGCTACAAACGGCTCCTCCAATTGACCCAGTCGCGTCCGCAGCGCCGAGCCGACAAAACCCGTGGCGCCGGTCAAAAAAGTTCCGCCAATGGCAGCGTGTGGAACGGTCTTATGCATGGTTGGCTGGCACCGTGTGCGGCAATCGACCGAGATATTTGTAAAAATAACGCCCCATGCTCTGTAAATGCCACCTTCGGTGCTGCCAATTTGCCCGGCTTTGGCGCCGCGCGTCATGCACCGCCGTTACGCCTGGGAAAACCAGTATTTTTATTCCTGCAATCCATAATCGAACGCAAATATCAACATCTTCATAGTATAGAAAATAGGCTTCATCAAAGCCTTTCACCTGCTTAAAGACCGGGGTGCGAAATAGCAAAAACATACCGGCAACCCAATCCGGGCACATCGCTGCGTCGCCCGGTGATATGTGGTACTGACTGGGGTCAGTACCCAGTAACTTTCGTGCCAGAGATGAGATTCTTGGAAAGTGGCGCACACTATCTTCTAGACCACCGAGTGGATTGACTATCAGAGGCGCAACCAAACCCACGCCCACCTGTTGAAAGCCGCGAATTAACTCTGGAAAGGGATTGCCACGCAACTCGATGTCCGGATTGAGAACGCAAAATAATGGTGTCCTACAACGCAAAAAAGCTGCGTTGTGGTTGGTGCCAAAACCCTTGGCAATGGTATTTTGGACCAACTCTAGATTGGCGTTAGCCGAAAACCGCAGGCTCTCCGGAATATTGAGCGTAACGATCACTTGCCGCACTTCAACACAGCTGAGTAACTGGTCCACTAATCTCTGGACCATAGCCCCATGGCCGTGGCTGACAATCGAAACGGTGATCATCTGGTCAACACCCTTTGTGCAACCCGGTTCCACGCAAAGGCTACGCCGCGGCGCAAATCCCCATTGAGCAAACGGCCGATCAGGGTGGTTAGGCCACCCCACACCAGCGCCAAGGGACGAGGAAAACAAATAATGGGCCGCAACCAAACAGTAAACATGTCCCTACCACGAAAGCGCGACTGAAAAGTGGCTAACGTGGCCTGGAGGTCACCCGTACGCGCAAGACGCTGGCGCAAGAGGTAATACGGGTAATAGGACAAGATTAAGCGACCCTCAATCGACGCGATGGCACCTTGCGTCAAACCCAGCGGCTCGCAGCTGTCCAGCACAACGCCAAGATGGGAGACAAATACCTGCGAGAAGTCGTATCCACCTGAATTATTGCGTTTGCACGCAACGAGGTAGCGGTCGAGAAATATATTTTCTGTGGCCGCCAGGGCTGCGCGCAATACCAGATGCACCTGTACCAGGTTATCGCCACAGAACTGCCGAGCATCAAGCTGGGGCAGCCGACTTTTGTGAATCACACACGACGATATAAGCGTCATCAGGGGTCCGATTGTGGCTAAAAATGCACCGGCATCTGAAAAAACTTTTTCTTTGCCGCTTGATCCGGGGTATTCCTTGCGAAAATCCGCCTCAAAACCATAGGGCCGCAGACACACGACGCCAAAAGTCTGTGACGCCAAGCGCGCCAGCAACAGCGCCAGCGCACCGTCCACCAACAAATCGTCGTCGCCCAGAATCAACACATAACTGCCCAAGGCACAGTTGAAACACTGGGCGATGTTGGCGTCTGACCCGATGTTGTCTGCGTTTCTAATGTAACGAACCGGCATGCCTGCTGTGACCCCATCTGCAACCACTTGGGCAGTGCCGTCGGTCGATGCGTTATCCGATACCAGCACCTCAACCGAACCCCAATCGTTGCACCCTTCTTGCGCCAATTGTCCAAGCGTCAATGCCAAGAACGACGCGCGATTCCAGGTCGGAATGGCTATGGTCAATAGCGGCGTCGTACGCAAATCACTCATGGCATATCACCGTGCCACTCGCGCCGCAGACGCGACCACAGATACCGTGCTACGGGGAAGAAGAATCCGATATTGACCACCAGCAACACGATCACAATCCCCCCAGCACCCCATTGCGGGGCGGCCCACAACGCCGCGCTGGCGGTTAGCAAGGCGCCGACCAGTGATGGCCATAAAAAGGGCTCCTTCATGTGTGCCCGCAAATAGGCAGCAAACAGTCCAGACGCATGGTAGAAGCCCATCGCCAACAATAAACCCGCCGTCTCCATCACCGACAGAAACCGCGTTCCGTAGGACGTCCACTGAAGTATGAAGCGCAACATCAAAAACAAGCCCGCACCCGCCGCAAACGCGAGAATAGAGCTGCGCAAGGCACGCCCAAAAACCTGGTCCAAATGAGACCAATCTTCAGTAGCCACGGCCTGCGCCATCACGGGTATGCGCGCCGTCATCCATGAGGACGCCAGCAGGCTCATCATATTGGCTACCGTCATGGTGACACCCATTTGCCCGGCTGCTACCGCCCCTTGGGTGCGAAACAGCAAGGGCACGTGCATCAACACCAGCACATAACCGGCCAGCCAACTCGCACCGATGCGCCACTGCAGAGGCCAGACCTCGTCACCCCAATGCAAGCTGGCAGCCCGTTGCCGCAGCGCTTGCACCACCAGGCGACGGCGACGCACCCATACCCACAGTGCAGCAACCACAGCGCTGCCCAGCGCCGGCATGGCCACCGCGAACAAACCGCCCCCCAAGGCCAGTACCACCCAGGCACTACCCGCACCTGCAACACCCTGCACCAGCCGAACCGCGTAGGCCTCGGCTACGCCGCCACTGCCCTCGGTCAATGCCAAGGCAGGAAGAAACAATACATTGGCAGCCGTCGCACAGACCAACAAGGCCCAGGCACCACGCCAATCATAGGCAAGCCCGTCCTGGCTAGCGGAAACAAAGACAAGACCCAAAGGGTAGGCCAATAAAAAGACGAGGGCCGCAAGGCCATACCAGCGCAAAGACAAACCCACCAAGCCCAAAAACCGAGACGGAAAAATGCCCTCAACAAGCCCACCGGGGCCCCAAGAATGCCCCAAGAACTCGCGCGCCCCAAATTGAACCAACAAGCCCGACAAGCCCATATCCAGCGCCATGTGCAGCGCAGCAATACTGGCCAGGGTATAAAAATAACCCTGCTCCGCGGGCGATAGAAAGTGCGCGACGAAGGCTAGGTTAATCACCCCAGCGATCGCTTGCCAGCCGCGCTGGGCCAGGACA
>CAIYQF010000327.1 GCA_903928325.1 uncultured beta proteobacterium
GGAATCGACGATATTCATGGCCTGCTCGCGCATATCCCCCTCTATGACGCGGCGCTCGCGGTTGATGTTGTCCAGCGTTTTGGCCAGTTCGTCGGCGCGTGCCGGGTCATCGGTCAGCAGGCACTCAATGCCCAGGGTCATGTCCGAGAGGCGCCCTGCTGCATTGATGCGGGGCCCAAGCGCAAAGCCAAAATCAAAGGTGGTTGCCGTGCTGGTATGCCGCCCGGATGCTACAAAAAGACTAGCTAGCCCCGCAGGTAGGGCTTGTGCCCGGACCCTTTTCAGTCCCTGAGCGACCAGTCTGCGGTTGTTGGCGTCGAGGCGGACCACGTCGGCTACCGTGCCCAAGGCGACCAGTGGCAAAAGGGCATCCAGCTTGGGTTGACTGGCCAAATCAAACACCCCGCGCTGGCGCAGTTCGGAGCGCAATGCCAGCAGCACATAAAACATCACGCCCACCCCCGCTATCGACTTGCTCTCAAAACTGCAGCCGGGCTGGTTCGGGTTGACGATAACGTCGGCCTGGGGCAGGGAGGCGGCGGGAAGGTGATGGTCGGTGACCAGCACTTGCAGGCCCAGCGCCTTGGCGTGGGCCACGCCCTCGATGCTGGCAATGCCGTTGTCCACGGTGATCAGCACGTCGGCGCCTTGGTCCAACACGCGCTGGGCGATGGGGGCGGTCAGGCCGTAGCCGTCCACCACGCGGTCGGGCACCAGGTAGCTGACGTGTTGCGCGCCCAGCAGGCGCAGGCCACGCACTGCCACGGCACAGGCGGTGGCGCCGTCGCAGTCGTAGTCGGCCACGATGCACAGGCGCTTCTGCGCGGCAATGGCGTCGGCGAGCAAAGTGGCGGCTTCGCTAATGCCTTTCAAACCGCTGGGGGGCAGCAACTTGGCCAGGGCGTTGTCCAGCTCGTCGGGGCGGCTGACGCCGCGCGCGGCGTAGAGCTGGGCCAAGAGCGGGTGTACGCCCGCTTGTTCGAGCGCCCAGACGCTGCGCGGAGGGATGTCGCGGGGGATGATGTTCATAAGGTCTTCAAAATGCTTGCGGGGCGGGGCGCGTTAAACGCCGCGCTGAGATGTCGCCAGAGGCTACGCGGCTGCTGGCGCCAAGTTTGGGCGCGGTGGCTGCCGCACAGGGTGAGGGCGATGGGGGCGGCGCCCGGCGCCTGGTTTTTTTTGAGCGCCGCCGCCATCTCGGCCAGCGGACCTGTATCCAGGGCCTGCCACGCCTGCGCCCAAGCCACGGCGTCGTCGCGCAGTGCCGGTGCCACCAGCGCGTTCTCTACCGTGGCTTGCAACACGGGCGTGGGGTGGGGCGGCAAGTTACCCGTGCCGCTGAGCCAAAACGAGTTGACCATGGGCGCGCCACGGGCCACCCGGGCGTCGTTGATCGGGTGGGTGTAGAGCAGCATTTGCATTTCGTTTTGCAGGCGGCGAACCAGCCGGGCCGCGTCTTGGCGCGGCATCCAGCGGTCGACCGGCTGACCGCGCACCCGCTGCAGCGAGGCAGTGGCCAAGCCGCGCAGGGCTTCGCCTTCAACCAGCCAGGTGTCGGCTTGCAGCCAGTGCAGCGTCAGGCCATCTTCCAGAAAGTAGGGCTGCATGGCCATTAGCAAGGCCCGTGACTCGGCCTCAATCAGGTCCAAAGTGGCCGGGTCTTGCATGGCGATGTGGTCGGCATGCACCGTCAGGTGGCAGGGGTTTACCAGGCCGTAGGCGGCGCTGGGTTTGAACAGGGGCAGGGCATAGGCGCGCAGGGCGGCCCAGGGGATCAGGCCATTGGCGTAGGCATCGTTGGACAGCACCCGCTCAGTCAGGGGCGAGAGGTCGCTGTCTGTCCCGAGCAGCTCGCCGGTGGGGCTAAGGGCGCGCAGCAGGGCGCGCAAATGGGGCAGTTCCAGCCGCTCCAGGGCCGCCTGGCATTGGTGGCCGGGGGCTGTGGCGCAGGGAATCACAATGTGCATCGCCCGATTGTGTCGTACCGCACCACCAGCGAACGCTGGGCCCTGCGACAATCCAAGGCGTGAAATCCCCTACCTCGTCCCTCCCTTTTGAGCTTCGCATCGGCTGGCGCTACACCCGCGCGGGCCGCTCCACCCGGCGCAACGGCTATATTTCCTTCATTTCGGGCGTGTCCATGCTGGGTATTGCGCTGGGGGTGGCGGCGCTCATCATTGTGCTCAGCGTGATGAACGGCTTTCAAAAAGAGGTGCGCGACCGCATGCTCAGCGTGGTCTCGCACATCGAGATTTACGCCCTGGGCGGCGTGGCGCTGCCAGATGTGGCGCAAACGCTCACCAAAGCGCGCGCCAACCCCCAGGTCGTGGGCGCAGCGCCCTTTATTGCCGCCCAGGCCTTGCTGGCGCGCGGCGAGGACATGAAAGGCGTGCTGGTGCGCGGCATTGACCCAGTCTTGGAGCCCGAGGTCACCGACCTGGCCACGCCGGGCCAGCAAGCGGTGTTGCAGCAACTCCAGCCGGGTGGCTTTGGCGTGGTGCTTGGCGGCGAACTGGCCCGCTCCATGGGTGTACACACCGGCGACGTGGTCACCTTGGTGGCTCCCAGTGGCCAGGTGACGCCGGCCGGCGTGGTGCCGCGCCTCAAACAATTGACGGTGGTGGGTACCTTTGATTCCGGGCACTTTGAATACGACTCCACACTGGCGCTGGTGCACTGGCAGGACGCTGCCAAGATATTTCGCCTGGAAGGCCCCACCGGCGTGCGGCTGAAGTTGCATGACCTGCACCAGGCGCGTCTGGTGGCGCAAGACCTCAGCGACACGCTGGGCGGTGGGTTCTTGGTGCGCGACTGGACGCGGCAAAACCGCAGCTGGTTTGCCGCCGTACAGGTGGAAAAACGCATGATGTTCATCATCCTCACGCTGATCGTGGCGGTGGCCGCGTTCAACCTGGTCAGCACCCTGGTGATGACTGTCACCGACAAGCGCGCCGACATTGCGATATTGCGCACCCTGGGCGCCAGCCCGGGCAGCATCATGGGCATTTTTATGGTGCAAGGGGCGATGGTGGGAGTGATTGGCACCGGCGCGGGCTTGCTGCTGGGCCTGGGCGTGGCCTTCAACATCGACGTCATCGTGCCCGCGCTGGAGCACCTGCTGGGCGCCACGTTTTTGCCGCAGGACATTTACCTGATCAGCCGCATGCCTAGTGATCCGCAGCGCGCCGACATCCTGCCCGTGGCGCTGATCAGCCTGGCCATGGCCTTTGTCGCCACGCTGTACCCGAGCTGGCGCGCCTCCCAAGTCAACCCCGCCGAGGCGCTGCGCTATGAATGATTCAATGCCCATCCTGCAATGCCAGGGCTTGCGCAAGCGCTTTCTAGAGGGGCGCCTGGATGTAACCGTGCTCCAGGGCATTGACCTAGAGGTGCGGCGCGGTGAAACCCTGGCCATCGTGGGCACCTCGGGCTCGGGCAAATCGACCTTGCTGCATCTGCTAGGCGGCCTCGACGCGCCCAGCGGCGGCAGTGTGCGCCTGTGCGGCCAGGCACTGGCTGAGCTGGACGCGGCGGCCCAAGGCCGCCTGCGCAACCAGCACCTGGGGTTTGTCTACCAGTTCCACCACCGTTTGCCCGAAATCAGCGCGCTGGAAAACGTGGCCATGCCGCTGACCATCCGCCGCGCGGAGGCGGCGCAAGCCACGGCACAGGCCAGTGCCATGCTGGAGCGCGTGGGTTTGGCCCAGCGCCTGCACCATCGCCCGGCCGAACTCTCGGGCGGCGAGCGCCAGCGTGTGGCGATTGCCCGGGAACTGGTTACGCGGCCCGACTGCGTCTTGGCCGACGAGCCCACCGGCAACCTGGACCGGCGCACCGCCGACGGCGTGTTTGACCGGATGCTCGACCTGGCGCGCGAACACGGCACCGCCTTTGTGCTGGTCACCCATGACGCCGCCCTGGCACGGCGCTGCAGCCGCCAGTTGCGCTTGGACCAAGGGCAGTTGCAAGCCTTGGCGGCGCACTGATGGGCGCTGGCGCGCGCGATTGCCCCTCGGGCGTGCGGGCGTTGCGCTGAACATGGCCTGGATAGACACCCATTGCCACCTGGACGCGCCCGAGTTTGGCGGCGCCGATGCGGCAGATGCGGTGCGCCGCGCAGCGCGCGAGGCAGGTGTCGCCCATTGCGTCATTCCCGCCGTGGAGGCCGCCAACTGGGACACGGTGCGCACGCTGGCCCAGCGCTGGGGCGACAGCTATTGCCTGGGCATCCACCCGCTGTATGTGCCGCAGGCCACCGAGGTTGATTTGCAAGCATTGGCGGCGCAACTGCGGCTGCACCGCGACGACCCGTGCCTCGTGGCGGTGGGCGAAATCGGTTTGGATTTTTTTGTGCCTGGGCTTTGCACGCCGCCCATGCGTGAGAAGCAGGAATTTTTCTACCGTACGCAACTGCAACTGGCCGCCACCGCCGGCCTTCCCGTGGTGCTGCATGTGCGCCGCAGCGCCGACCGTTTGCTCAAATTTCTGCGTGAGACCCGATCGCCTGCGGGCTGGACGGGCATTGCCCATGCCTTTAACGGCAGTCTGGTGCAGGCGCACGCGTTTATCGACCTGGGTTTCAAGCTAGGCTTTGGCGGCGCGCTCACCTTTGAGCGCGCTTTGCAGCTACGCCATCTGGCGCAAACCCTGCCGCTGGAGGCGCTGGTGCTGGAGACCGACGCGCCCGACATTCCCCCGCACTGGCTGTACACCACCGCCCAGGCCCGCAAGGACGGCGTGCCCCAAGGCCGCAATACGCCCGCAGAAATTCCCCGTATCGCCCAGGTGCTGGCGCAATTGCGCGGTATGGAGTTGGCCGAACTGCGGGCAGCCGTCTGGCGCAATGCCCAAACCGCGCTGCCCAAACTCGCTGCGCTGCTATGACCTACTATGATTAAACAAATGACGACTGCTACCTTGCCCGAAGTGAATTTTTCCGAAGAGGGCCCGGTGCGCCATTTGCATTTGGGCAGCGAGTGGATTCAGGGCTCCATGCTGCTGGATGCGCCTTATGTGTTGGTGCATGAATATATCCAACGCATGATGGCATGGCTGCTGTTGATGGACCCGTCCACCGCGCCCAAGCGCCAAGCGCTGCAACTGGGTTTGGGTGCCGGGTCGCTCACCAAGTTTTGCCACAAAGAGATTCGCATGCACACCACGGCCATTGAGCTCAACCCCCAGGTGCTGCACGCCTGCCGCGGCTGGTTCAAGCTCCCGGCCGACAACGCGCGCATGCAGGTGGTGCTGGCCGATGCCGCGCAAGAGATCCAAAAGTCGCGCTGGCTGGGCGCGGTGGACGCGCTACAGGTCGATTTGTATGACGAAAAGGCTGCGGCCCCAGTACTCGATACACCGAGCTTTTATGCCGATTGCCGCACCACGCTCACCGACGAGGGTTGCATGACCGTCAACCTGTTTGGCCGCAGCTCCAGCTTTGACAAGAGCGTAGATAAGATCGCTGGCGCGTTTGGCCGTGAGGCCATCTGGGCCTTTAAGTCCACGCGCGAAGGCAATACCGTGGTCTTGGCCCAGCGTACGCCCAGCCGCCCCAGCCGTGCGGTGTTGACTGAGCGCGCTGCCTATATCGAGTCGCACTGGGGCTTGCCCGCAACCAAATGGGTGCGCGGCTTCAAACCCATCGTTCCATGAATTCCGCGCCCGCTTTGGCTATGCGTCGCCCCAGCGGCTTTAGGGGCGCGCTGGATTGGCAGCACCTGTTGGCGTGGCTTCAGGGCGATGGCAGTATTTCGGCAGAAGAGGCCGATCGCTGCCGCGCGCGCTGCGCTTCCGGCGAGAGTGAGCAGCACCCGGTATTGCGCCTGGCCAGCCTGGGCATGCGCAGGGCGGCAGACCAAAAGTTGCTGGACGCGGAGGCCTTGCTGGCTTGGCTGGCGCCGCTGGCCGGAGTGCAGTACCTGCGCATCGACCCGCTCAAGGTGGATGTGAGCAAGGTGTCGGACGCTTTCACAGCGGACTACGCCCAGCGCCACAAGGTGCTGCCGCTCGCCGTGGCGGCCAGTGAAATTGTCGTGGCCAGCGCAGAGCCGTTCGCCAGCGACTGGCTGCCTGAGGTGGAGCGCCAGACCCGACGCCGGGTGCGATTGGTGCTGGCCAACCCGCAGGACATTGCACGCTACACGGCAGAGTTTTATGCCCTGGCCCATTCGGTGCGGCACGCGCTGAAAAACGGCAACCAAAACCGCGTCAGCTTCGAGCAACTGGTGGAGATGGGCCGCAGCAACAAGCAGCTCGACGCCAACGACCAAAGCGTGGTGATGGTGGTGGACTGGTTGTGGCAGTACGCCTTTGACATGCGCGCCAGCGACATTCACCTCGAGCCCCGGCGCGATCAGTGCGTGATTCGCTTTCGGATCGACGGCGTGCTGCACCCGGTGTACCAGTTGCCCAGCGCGGTCTTGTTGGCCATGACCGCGCGCATCAAGATTTTGGCCCGCATGGATGTGATTGAGCGCCGCCGTCCGCAAGACGGCCGCATTAAGACGCGCGACGCCAAGGGTAACGAGATCGAGATGCGCTTGTCCACGCTGCCCACGGCGTTTGGCGAAAAAATGGTGATGCGCATTTTTGACCCGGAGAACACCGCCAAAGACCTCGACGCCTTGGGCTTTTCTGTACACGACGCGCAGCGCTGGGAGGCTTTGCTCAAAAAACCGCACGGCATCATTTTGGTCACCGGCCCCACCGGTTCGGGCAAGACCACTACCTTGTATTCCACCTTGAAGCGGGTTGCCTCAGAGGAAATCAATATCAGCACGGTGGAGGACCCGATCGAAATGGTCGAGCCCGCCTTTAACCAAACCCAGGTGCAGCCGCAGTTGGACTTTAGCTTTGCCCAGGGCGTGCGCGCACTCATGCGCCAGGACCCCGACGTCATCATGGTGGGCGAAATCCGCGACCTGGAGACTGCGGAAATGGCGGTGCAGGCCGCGCTCACTGGGCACCTGGTGTTTTCCACCCTGCACACCAATGACGCACCATCGGCTATGACGCGCCTGGTTGAGCTTGGCATCGCGCCGTATTTAATCAGCGCTACGCTGCTGGGTGTGCTAGCCCAGCGCCTGGTGCGGACTTTGTGCCCGGCGTGTCGCACCCCCGACACGCAAGCCCAGCGCGAGCAGCTTGCCCAGGCCGTGAAGCCGTGGGTGCTGAACGGGGACTACCGGCCCTTCAAGGCCGTGGGATGCGTGGAATGCCGTATGACGGGCTTTAAGGGCCGCATGGGCCTGTACGAGCTGCTGGTGGTGTCTGAGCCGCTGAGGGCGCTGGTTCAAGACCAACCTGACATCGATGCACTGCGCCGCCAAGCGGTAGCCGACGGCATGCAGCCCCTGCGTTTATCGGGGGCACTGCGCGTGGCCGAGGGCCTCACGGTGCTCGACGAGGTGCTCGGTGCGACGCCCAATTTGAAAGATTCCGGGGTTTAATGGGTTTCCCGTGCAAAATCGTTCGACATTGGGCATATGAGGAGAGGGTTAGTGACGATCAAGAGTCAAAAGGATTTTTTCTCCGGATTGCTGTTTATGGCCGCTGGCGTGACCTTTGCCTGGCTTGCTAGCGGCTACACCATTGGACATGGCGCGCAGATGGGGCCTGGCTATTTCCCTTTGGTGCTGGGCTTGCTGCTAGCCTTGTTGGGTACCGTCGTGGTGTTCAAGGCGCTGGTGGTCGAAACGGTGGACGGTCAGCGTGTTGGGCCACTGGCATGGCGACCGGTGGCAGCCATCGTATCGGCCAATGTGGTATTTGGCATTTGTTTGGGTGGACTGCCAGGCTTGCATATCCCTGCACTGGGTTTGGTGGTCGCTGTGATGGTCCTCGTCTTGATTGCGGCCAGCGCTTGCACGGGGTTCAAGCCCACCGAGGTGGTGCTGCTCGCGGGTGGTTTGGCCACTGCAAGCTATGTGACCTTGGACGTGCTGCTAAAGCTGCCGATTTCAATCTGGCCCGTGTTGACCACCGGCTAGGAAACGGGCTTCCATGTTGGACATGATCGCGAACCTTTCGATGGGCCTGGGGGTGGCGCTGACGCCCATGAACCTGTTGCTTGCCTTGACCGGCTGCCTCTTGGGCACCTTGATCGGGGTGTTGCCAGGCATTGGCCCGGTGGCAACGATTGCCATGCTGCTGCCTGTGAGTTATGCATTGCCGCCGGTGGCTGCCTTGATCATGCTCGCCGGTATTTACTATGGGGCACAGTACGGCGGCTCCACTGCCGCCATTTTGGCCCGTTCGCCGGGTGATACCTCGTCCGCTGTGACCGGCATCGATGGTTTCCAGATGGCACTGCAAGGCCGTACGGGGCCCGCTTTGGCTGCGGCGGGCCTGGGCTCCTTTTTTGCGGGGTGTGTCGGCACGCTGGTGTTGGCGGCCTTTGCGCCTGCCTTGGCAGAACTGGCTTTTCAGTTTGGCCCTGCCGAATACTTTTCTCTGATGGTGTTGGGGCTGATCGGCGCGGTGGTGATGGCGTCGGGCTCGCTGATCAAAGCCATTTCCATGATTGTGCTGGGTATTTTGCTGGGCCTGGTCGGCACGGATGTGAATTCTGGCGTGGCCCGCTTTGCCTTTGGCATGCCCGAGCTCGATGGTGGGATTGGCTTTGTGGCGCTGGCGATGGGCGTTTTCGGTTACGGCGAAATCCTCAACAACCTCGCCCATGCACCCCAGGAGCGGGATGTTCTTGCCACCAAGGTCCGGGGCCTTTGGCCTAGCAGGCAAGATCTCAAGGCGATGGCGCCAGCGGTGGTGCGTGGCACCCTGCTGGGGTCGATGTTGGGCATTTTGCCCGGAGGCGGTGCCGTGCCAGCGTCCTATGCAGCCTACGCCCAGGAGAAGCGGGTCAAGGTCCGGGATGGGGAAGTCGAGCTGGGCAAGGGCAATATCCGGGGGGTCGCTGGACCTGAGTCGGCCAATAATGCCGCAGCGCAAACATCGTTCATTGCGCTATTGGCTCTTGGCATTCCAACCACTGCCGTCATGGCCTTGCTGGTAGGTGCCATGACCCTGCACAACCTCGATCCTGGCCCCCAAATCATGGGCAACAACCCAGGGCTTTTTTGGGGTTTGGTGGTTTCCATGTGGATTGGAAACGGGATGCTGGTCGTGCTGAATTTGCCCCTCGTTGGCCTTTGGATCAAGTTGTTGGCGGTGCCCTACCGCTGGCTTTTCCCGGCAATGGTGTTGTGGTGTGCCCTCGGGGCATACGTCATGCACAGCAGTACTTTTGATGTTTGGCTGTTGGCCGGCTTTGGTTTTGTGGGCTACGTGTTTAATAAGCTGGACATGGAGCCCACACCCTTGCTTTTGGGCTTTGTGCTGGGCCCCACCATGGAAGAGTATGTTCGTCGGGCCTTGCTGTTTTCGCGCGGGGACTGGAGTATCTTTGTGAGCCGTCCCTTGTCTGCAGGCTTGTTGCTTTCAGGCGGCGTCCTGCTGGTGCTGGTTCTCTTGCCCTCGGTCAAAGCCAAGCGGGAGGAAACTTTCGTTGAAGATTGATGCCGGGCGGGCTTGCGGCGTGCGGGTCTTGTAAATAGCTTTTGGCAATTGGCGCCATTGAATCAATCAACCCGACGAACAGTTGGCGCGCCCTAGAATTCAGCCTCTTTACCCGCTCTGCTTTAATCCACCCAGGAAATCACCATGTCTTTGATCAATACCCAAGTCCA
>CAIYQF010000328.1 GCA_903928325.1 uncultured beta proteobacterium
GCAGGGCGCTGTCGGCCTCGGACTTGGGCAGTCGCCAGCCTGCACCCTCGCCTTGTTCCAAGAGCAAGTCTTCAAAACAGGCTTGCATGATGTCGTCCGGCCCCTCAGGCGCACCAAAGTCTTGGACCAGCGCCGGGCCTTGCCAAGTAATGGCGCCCGTCTGGGCCAGCACCGCCAGACCCAAGGCGGTGAAGTCACTCAAACCCACAAACTGCGTGCCAGCCTCCACCGCCTTGGCAATGGCGCCATAGGGCAGCTCGGGCAAAAGCCGCGTCAAACCATAGCCCCCGCGCGTGACTATCGCCACATCCGCACCGCTGGCCGCCGCCCGGCCAATGGCTGCCAGGCGCGTGGCGTCGTCCCCCGCAAAGCGCTGGTAGCTGGTGAGCGCATCCGCATCCACCTCCACCTCATGCCCCATGGCGCGCAAGTGCTTTAGCCCGCGCCGGAAAGCCGCCTTGTCACGCACCGCGCCAGAGGGGGAAAAAATGTAGATGTGGCTCATAAATTAAATGGGGGTCAGATTCCAATTATTTGATTTCAATGATCGGTTCAGGCGCCAGCCTGAAAAAACACCAGCGCCCGCTGCGCGATGCGTTCGCCGTGCTCTTGCACAAAGTGGCCACCCTCGGGCAACAACATCACCTCGGTGCATCCGCGAATCTGGGCTTGCAGCGCACGCATCACCGGCTCACCCAGCACCGGGTCTTGCAGCCCAATGGCCATCAGGGTCTGACCAGTCCACTGCGAAGTCCAAAACTCGGCAGCGCGGCGGGACACCGCAGCCCCTGGCGAATCCGCAAACTCGGGCACCATGGGCGGAAACGCCCGCAGCGCAGCACGGTGGCCACGGTCGGGAAACGGCGCGTTGTAGGCCTGCCATTCGGGCGCGGTCATGTGTGGGTTGCCCCGGGCAAACAGGCGCCCGACGTCAAATTCGGGGTTCTTCGCGCACCACTCGCGCCAGGCCAAAAAGCCTTGCGACAGCGGCAACGCGCCGGTTGTGAGCGTAGTGTTCATCACCAACAGACCCCGATAACGCTGAGGCGCCTCCATGGGCAAGGTCAGGCCCAAAATGCCGCCCCAGTCTTGCACCACCAGCACCACGTTGCGCAAGTCCAGCCGCTCAACCAACTCCAGCAGCACCTGGCGGTGGAAGTCAAAGGTGTGAAAGCCGTCTTTTTTGGGCTTGTCGCTCTTGCCAAAGCCAATCAAATCTGGAGCCACCACGCGGTGCCCCGCCGCTGCAAAAGCTGGAATCATCTTGCGGTAGAGGTAGCTCCAGGCCGGGTTGCCGTGCAAACACAGGTAGGTGGTGTGCGCGTCTGCTGGCCCCACGTCCAGGTAATGCATGCGCAAACCGGCCAGCGCGGGCAGGTCGCTTAGGTAATGGGCGGGCCAGGGGTAGTCGGGCAGGTCGGCAAAGCGGGCGTCGAAGGTGCGCAAGGCGTCGTCTCGCACGGGGTTCATATTCGTCCTTTTGGGCTTGAAAAAATCTTGCAACACCGCGGCGCACTCGGCGCCCAGCACGCCGCCCTGCACTAGCGTTTGGTGGTTCAGCGCGGTGTGCTCAAACAGATTGAGCACCGAGCCGGCAGCGCCCGTGCGCGGGTCGGCGGCGCCAAACACCACGCGCTGTAGGCGCGCATGCAGCATGGCGCCGCAGCACATGGCGCAGGGCTCTAGGGTGACAAACAGCTCGCAGCCGTCCAAGCGGTAGTTTCCCAAGGCCTGGGCGGCGGCCCGCAAAGCGGCAATTTCGGCGTGCGCCGTGGGGTCGTGCTGGCCAATGGGTGCGTTGTGGCCGGTGGCGATCAACTGCCCGTCTTTCACCACGACAGCGCCCACAGGCACCTCCCCTACCTGCGCCGCCAGCGCTGCCTGCGCCAGCGCCAGGCGCATCCAATGCGAATCATTAGGCAAATGGGCTGCCATGCAACACCACTGCGCTCAAGCGCCCAGCCCCAGCTGGCGCATCCATTGACCCAGCGCCTGCTCATCAGGTGTGCCGGCGTCGTAGATTTCCAACATCCGTACATGCGCTTCAGGACGATGCTGATTCACTTTAACTTTACACTGCAAGCTAATGATATTTAATGAAAATGCCACGATGCCACTCAGCATTTTCCCGGTGTAATCGTCCGAGAGCCCGCGCCACTGGTCGGCATAGGCAGGTTCATGGTCGCCGATGAGTTGCTTTAACAGTGCGTCTTTGGCTGCATGGCCGTCTAGCACCTCGGCCTGCACGGTGCAATGCACGGCCACATAGTTCCAGGTAGGTACCCGCGCCAAGTCTGGGTAAACCTTGGGTGACATATAAGCGTGCGGCCCCATGAAAGTGACCACCGCCTGCGGTCGCGTCGCCAGGTATTTCCAGTGGGAATTGCCGCGTGCACAGTGGCCTAACAGGCGACCGTTGGCCAGAGCGGCCGCATCGCCCTGCTGCACCGCCTCCCAGTGCAATGGCAAATGGGTCACAAACGGCAAGCCGGCATCGTCCACCGAGACCAGGCTGGCAAAAGGGTGGGTGCGCATCACCTGTTGGGCGATTGGCGCACTTTGGGGGTCAAATTGTGAGGGCAGGTACATGGTTCATCCAAGTTTCAACACATCATCGCGAAGGCACTGCAGCACGCCCGCCCAGCGCATGCTGCTGTCTTGGCGGTACAGCTGCGCCGACGGGTACCAGGGGCTGTCCGAGCGCTCAAGCAACCAGCGCCAGTCCGGACTGTAGGGC
>CAIYQF010000329.1 GCA_903928325.1 uncultured beta proteobacterium
ACCGGCCGCAAAGACGCGGTGGTGGGCGCCTGTGCCTGCGCGGGTGACGCTTGCCGCGCGCCTGCGTGGCCCGGCTCCAGCGCGGCCAACCAGCAGGCGCTGGCCAGCACGTCGGCGCTGCCGCCGGGTGAGAGCCTGCGCTGCACCGCTGCCAGGTGCAGCGCGCGCGCCTGCACCAGCCAGTCGGACTGCTGCACGCCGCCTGCGGCCACAAAGGCCTGGGCCTGGGCTTGCATCCAGCGCAGGCCTGCGATGCCGCCCCGGTGCACCAGGTTGGTGTCGTCCAGCACGGCCATGGTGGCAAACAGCGCCTGCACCCGCGCCGCGCGCTCGCCCAGGCCTGCGGCCAGCGCGGCTTGCAAAGCGGGCAAGGCCACTTCAAACACGGTGGGGAACCCGAGCGCCGCCTCGTCCAGCGCGCTACGCAAGCCATGCGCCTGGGCCGCCTTTTGGCCGTGGGACGCGGGCGCGGCGCGGCGGGTGGCCAGCGCGCGCGCGGCCAAGGCTTCCCCCCACGTGGCTTGCAAGGCGCTGCGCAAGGCCGCCGCGCCAAACACCCCGCCCTGTGCGCCCACGCGGCCCGCCGCCGCGCACAGCAGCCCCAGGCCAAATACCGCGCCCCGGTGGGTGTTAACGCCTCCGGTGGCCGCCAGCATGCGCGCTTCGGCGGCCACGCCTAAGGATTGAAGCGCAGCAAATTCCGCACCCCGCGCGCCCGCCGTTGCGATATGGGCAAAGTAGTGGCGCAGGGCAAACAGGCTGCGCACAAAAGTAGCAGCGTCCATATCGGTATGGCTACCGCTGTCGCGCAAGGACACGAGGCCGGGCTTGGGTTCGAGCGCCACCTCCACGAACAAGGCCCGCACGGCGGCGCGCGCCAGGGTGAGGGCTAAAAAGTCGGCTTGCAAGCTATCTGCGCCCAAAGCGGGAATGGGGGACGGCGTCGGGCAGGTGAACATGGCTTGGGGGTCAGACCAAGGCGGCTGCCCGGCCTACCGCCGGCGTCGGGGCGGTGCAAACTGGCGGCGAGTCAGCAGCCGCCTGCGCCAGCGCCACCAGCGCGGGCCAGTCCAGCAGGCGCAGGCTATGCCGGTCTTTGACGAGCGCCTGCGCCACCGCGCCTTGGCGCAGTTGCTGCAACTCGCGCCAGGCCAGTGCCTGGCCTTGGGGAAAGACGATTTCGCCGTCCACCCGCAGCGGCAAGCGCGCCGAGGGGGGGCGCCCGCTGTAGCCCGCCTCGCCCAGGGCCACGGTCTGCGACAGCCAGTCCAGGGCTTGCAAGGCGGCGTGCAGATCGGGCGCGTGCACACTCAGGTCCAGGTCGGAGCCCGCACGCACATAGGGCATGCCGGTCAAAAACTGCCAGCCGTAGGAGCCATACACCCGCACCTCGGCTTTGAGCGCCTGGCCTTGGGCCAGCCACGCGGCGGCGCCCACGCCCCATGGGCTGGACTGCGCCACGTCCTGCAGGCTGGGAAACTGGCCTTGCAAAGCAACCCCGTCCGCCCCAACCGATGTGGCCAAGCGGCGGCGATCCCAGTGCTGCGGCGCAGGCAGGCCCAGGCAGACGGCGGGCTGTGCCACCTCGGGACGCTGGCGCGCCACCACCCAGGGCAAGTGGCAGGCCTGCCAGTGGCGCAGCAGTTCTTGGGCGGACGCGTCCCACACCTGCTTGTGCACCGTGCGCCAGGCTTGCGGCGTGAGCCAGACCAGGGTGTTGCGCTGCAGGACGAGCGTTGGCGCGGCGGCGCGGCGGTCTGGGTGACGGATCGACAGCGGCGGCATGAAGGGACGGGCGATCGACGCTAGCGGGGAAAAGAAAGCGGCGACAAATGGAAGCCGCTCAGGCCACCGGCATTACCGCGCCTGCCTCAGTGCGTACCCGCTGGGCTACGGCGGCGGCAAGCTGGC
>CAIYQF010000330.1 GCA_903928325.1 uncultured beta proteobacterium
CCGATCTCGCCAACCTCGACCAGGTGATCATCCTGTTGGGCGCTGAGCCGGAATTTTCAGAGAGCCAGCTGGCACGCGCCCTGATTGCCGCCGAAGCTGAAAAAATTCGGCCCATCATCGTGCTCAACAAACGCGATCTGACACCTTTGTTTGACCGCGCGTGGCAGCGTCTGGACCCGTACCGCGCCATGGGCTACTTGGTACTGGCAACCGCATTCAAACCCCACGGCGCGACTGCGCCACCCACTGACAACGAGGCGTTGGCATGCGCACTGCAAGGAAAGACAAGCCTTATTTTGGGGCCATCTGGGGCTGGGAAAAGCACGCTCATCAACCGCTGGGTTCCGCAAGCGCAGGTGTTGACCCAAGAGATTTCCACCGCACTCAATTCAGGAAAGCACACGACGACCAGCACCACCCTGTACTGGATGGACGAGGCCAAAACGACCGCGCTGATTGACTCGCCAGGATTTCAGGAATTTGGGCTGCACCATATTGCGCCCATGCAACTGGCCCAGCTCATGCCCGACATTGCGACCCAAGCGGGCGACTGCAAGTTTTACAACTGCAGCCATCTGCACGAACCGGGGTGCAGCGTGCTCAACGCGGTACAAGGAAAAACACCCGGCGTCGAAATGAGCCCGACGCGCTACAAGATATATGGCGACTTGTTTGCCGAGCTGTCCCAAACCCGTTATTAACTCGCCGCTACCCCAGCAAGCGGGCCAAAGACAGCAAAGCCAAGATCACCATCCACATCACCACCGTGCGCCAGACCAAGCCGACCACGGCACGCAAATGCGCAGGTTGGGCCGTAGATGCTGCGTCGGCAGGGTCATGTGCGATCAACTGAACGTTTACTGCACCTCCGGTAGCAGCTAGCAAAATGCCGTCGTTGTCACCCGGGTGCGCTGCTTCAAACGTTCTCCAGCGTTCAATGGCTTCTTCAAAGCTGCCCACAAACGCAAACACCAGGGCGGTAAGACGCGCGGGCAACCAATCGATAAGCGCCCATGCCTGAGCCACGCAGCGGCGCAACGCGGCGCTAAACAGCGTGCGGGTCGACCCGATGGAGCGCTGCACTCGCACCTTACTGTATTCCGCCAGGCGGTAAAGCACAGCGCCTGCGGGCCCAAACCCCAGCCCGGAAAGCAGCGAATACCAAGCAAATACACCGAAAACATAGCGGTGGGCGCTGACAACGGAATGCGAAATGACTTGCCGTACGATCTCACTTCGAGGTAAATCGCTGGCGTCTATGCGCATCCATTGGGCCAGCAGCCTGCGCGCTGCGTCTTCGTCTGCGGCGTCCAGCGCCTCCCGGATATCGGTGAACTTATGGCTGAACTGCCGAAATCCGAGGGTGACATACAACACAGCAATGTTCCAAACCACAGCGGCAATCCACCCCAGCCACAGAAGCAAAGCCCAATGCACGGCAGCACTCACAACAGCAGGCAAAAGCACCACAACGACCCATGCAAACCAAGCGTGTCCAGATTCTCCGGTATCGAGGTGGCGCTGCACCCAAGTCACCCAGGCCCTGGTCCAGCCGTGCACCCAGTTGTTAGCGTTCAAAGGACGCGCCTGCTCAATCAGCAGGGCAAAAAGGAGGGAGAGAAAGCTCATGGGAGTCCATCATAGCGGCCAGCACTTGGCACATGCGCAATGCAAAGTTGACCGCAGGGGGCTAGTCCGTCGCCAAGAATTGGTAGAAATTACGCAACATACCAGCAGTGGCGCCCCAAATAAAGCGCTCCTGCGTACCATCATGGTATGGCATGGATAGCCACTGGCGCGATCCGCCCGCCGTGCTCACCGTATGGCGACGGTGGTGCATCGGATTCATCACAAAGTCCAAGGGAACTTCAAAAATATCGTCTACTTCAAAAGCATTGGCGAGCAATGACAAGCCAGGACCCAATAGCGCCACCACAGGCGTTACTACAAAACCGCTTCCAGTGGTGTAGTGGGGCAAACTGCCTATGACTTGAACACAGCGGGGGTCTAGCCCCACCTCTTCTTGGGCCTCGCGCAGGGCGGTAAAGACAGGGTCGCTGTCGTCCGGGTCGGCTTTGCCGCCGGGAAACGCGATTTGCCCGGAATGACTTGAAAGATGTTTGGTGCGCTGCGTCAATAAGACCGTCGGACGCTCGCGCATCACCACACCGATCAGAACCGATGCCGAAGTAAGACTGCGATCCGAAAACCGCGGCTCGGCCTGAAACTCAGGCCGCCAGTTTGGCGGGTCAGTAAAGCGGCGAATCAGCGCTTGCGATTGGAAACGGTCCGGGGGTACCAATGGCAAATGGTGGTCCGTCTTTTGATACGGCACCGTACGCGGATCAAAATTCATCGGCAAGGCCAGGGAGTGAACAGTAGGAAAAAGCGAGTCACCAATAAAAAAACCGCCACAGGGTCATCCTGGGCGGTTTTCGCGAGGGCGATACGAAGTTATGCCGCGGTCTTTTTGGCTGGCAATTTCTCTTTAATCCGTGCCGACTTGCCACTGCGATCACGCAAGTAGTACAGCTTGGCCCGGCGCACATCGCCACGGCGCTTGACTTCGATACCGGCAATCAAGGGGCTGTAGGTCTGGAACGTACGCTCAACGCCTTCGCCGCTGGAGATCTTGCGAACGATAAAGCCGCTGTTGAGACCACGGTTGCGCTTTGCGATCACCACGCCTTCGTAGGCCTGCACGCGCTTACGGGTGCCTTCAACCACGTTGACGCTGACAATGACGGTGTCGCCGGGAGAAAACTCAGGAATGGTCTTACCCAGCCGCGTAATTTCTTCTTGTTCCAGAATTTGGATGAGGTTCATAACTACTTTCGTGATCTTGCATGCGCCGGTACCAGGCTTGGTACCACTTCGTCTCAGCACTATTGCATCGCCGCTTTGGCCAGGCAGAGGATCGGTTAGCCCGGTATTATAACCAGCAAGGGCGCCATTTCGGCCAACACGGCCTCATCTTGGGTGCTCAGCCGGTGGGCCATGCGCGCGGCAGCAATCAAATCAGGTCGGTGCTGCGCGGTCAACCGCAGGCGCTGGTCACGCCGCCACCGTTCAATGTGCTCATGGTGACCCGACATCAAAACTTCGGGAACGACCACATCCTGCCATTGCTCGGGACGGGTGTAGTGGGGGCAATCCAACAGGCCGTCGAGTGCAAGGTTGAAACTATCAAAGTGGTGGCTATCCTGGTCACCCAATACATCGGGCTGCAGCCGCGCCACGGCGTCCAACAACACCATAGCGGGCAACTCTCCGCCAGACAGCACGTAATCACCCAGGCTGATTTGCTCGTCGACATAGGCGTCCACAAAACGTTGGTCCACCCCTTCATACCTTCCGCAAACCAGCACGGCCCCATCGCTTTGGGCCCAACGCTGAACCTGCATATGGTTCAGACGTTGGCCTACGGGAGAAAACAACACCACTTTGGGCCGGGAGCCACGTTGCGCTTCGATGGTTTGCAGTGTCATGCACAGCGGCTGCGCCATCATGACCATGCCCGGGCCGCCGCCAAATGGGCGATCATCAACCCGGCGGTAGTTGCCCAAGGCGTGGTCACGGGGGTTGTGCAAATGCACATCCACCAGGCCTGATTCGAACGCACGACGCGTAATACCCGTGGTCAAAAACGGTGCAAACAGCTCGGGGAACAAGGTAACGACATCAAATCGCATGGCGCTTGTACTCAGTAATCGAGTTGCCAGTCAACGCGAATACGCCGCAGTTGCAAGTCCACATCATCGATGAAGACCGAAACGAACGGAATCATCCGCTCCTGCACTTTGCCTTCCAGCACGTACTCCATCACCAGGACGGTTTGAGCGCCCGTGGACAAAAGCTCTTTGACTGACCCCATCGCCTCATCCTGGCGATTGACTACATCGAGCCCGATCAGGTCGACCCAGTAGTACTCGTCCAAAGCAACGGACGGAAAGCTGGAGCGCGATACAAACACACGGGCACCACGCAATGCTTGCGCGGCGTCCCGATCCAGCACATCATGGGCACTGGCAACCACCGTATCCGAATGTTCTTTGGCTTCTTTAATTGCTAGCTTTGCCACCCCGTCAAAGGTCTTCAGACCTTGCTCGGTGGGTAACAAAAACCACTTTTTAGAGGAGAAAAGCGCCTCGGGCTGCGCGCTAAAGGCAAGGACTTTGAACCAGCCCTTGACGCCCCATGCATCTGCAATCCGGCCTACTTCGATGGCATCAGCCGGAAGTTCCGCGGGCTCTAGCCCTGCGATCATGCCGACGCCAGCAAAACAAAAAAGTCAGGCATGCATTGCACAGGCCTGACCTTTGATGCGCGCTTAGGCGGCAGCGGGTACAACCGCCGCGGCCTGCGCAACAAGACGTTCCACAGTCGGAGACGCTTGGGCGCCAACGCCTCTCCAGTAAGTCAGGCGGTCCTGGGCAATACGGATACGCTCCTCGTTGGCCGTGGCGATTGGGTTGTAAAACCCAATGCGCTCAATGAATCGGCCATCGCGCCGGGTGCGCTTGTCTGCCACAACAATACTGAAAAACGGGCGGGCTTTAGCACCACCACGAGCGAGTCGAATGACGACCATGATTAATCCTTTGGGTGATTGAATGGGAGTTCAACCATAAAATTCAGAGTTGAGACACGCAACTGGCCACCCGGCCAGAGACACTCAGAATAGCCCACGATTATAACTATTTATCACTGCATGCCCACTATCCGACCCAGTAACGACCAAGATATCGCTGCTATTGCTGCGATTTACCAGCACCACGTTTTGCACGGGACGGGCACTTTTGAGATCGAGCCCCCAACAGCCGCCGAGATGCAAGCACGTCGAATGGACGTGCTGTGCAAAGGGCTACCTTATTTGGTAATGGAGTCGCAAGGCACTGTGGTCGGGTTTGCCTATTGCAACTGGTTCAAGCCCCGCCCGGCGTTCCGCTTTAGCGCCGAAGACTCGATTTACCTCGCCGCGAACGCCATGGGCAAGGGTTGGGGCGGGTTGCTGCTGTGCGAACTGATGGCAAGCGCGCAGCGCGCGGGGCTGCGCAAGCTCATTGCCGTCATTGGCGACTCCAAAAACCACGGCTCGATCAAGGTGCATACGGCTTGCGGTTTTCGTCCGGTGGGCGTGTTGGCCGATTGCGGCTGGAAGTTTGACCGCTGGATCGATGTGGTTCTGATGGAATGCCCGTTGGGCGCCGGTGCCAGCCTGCCTGCACCACAATCGCCCCCATGAAAAACAAAACGATCGCCGTCTGGGCCACCTTGGTTGCGGGCCCCCTGGGATTGCAGCGCATCTATCTTGTCGGTCGGTATGACGCATGGGCCTGGATTGCCCCCTTGCCCACCGTGCTAGGTCTGTACGGCGTGTACCGCGCGCGCACCCTTGGGCTCGATGACCACAGCAGCTGGCTATTGATACCCTGGTTGGGATTGGCCATCGCCGGCTGTGCATTGGCCGCGATCCGCTACGGCCTGATGGATGGTGCCACATGGAACCGAGGCTTTAACCCCGACGCAGACGCCGAACACCGCAGCGGCCAAACCAACGGCCTCACGGTGCTTGGCTTGGGGACTGCGCTGTTCTTGGGAACCAGTGTTTTGATGGCAACGCTGGCGTTTAGCTTTCAGCGCTACTTTGAATACACGACCTGAAATTCAGGCGAGCCGCTCGCAAGCGGCACCTTCACTTGCCCTGCGTGTCCCGAAGCGATAACACCAGCTTGTCGTAAATGGAGCCCAAATTGGGATCAATGTTTTGCAGAGACTCGTGCAGATCAGCCTCAGCCGCCTGACCAGGCCTTAACGGCGGCTCCTCAGGAGGGGCCTGTACATCTGCTACAACAGGGCTTGCATGCACGGCGCCAAAACTTTGCAAACCGGTCATTTCCTCGGAAAGGCGGTTAAACATGGCGTCAATGTGCACCTGGCTGTGCGCGGGCGATGCGGCGGCCGTACCGCTTTGGCGCCGTTCCGTGCCACCCAGCACTGCAAAACCCATCGACAAACCCAGGTGCAACACAGTGCACACCAGCCAAAGCGCCCACAGTGCACCGGCGGAAACCGGCTTCATCGTCAAAACGCCCCCACATTCAGTTAAAAAATACCCCCAGGGCAAGTCTTGCAGCCACCCAAGCCCGTATTGCGTTTCCACATTGAACGCCACAGCGACCAACAAAACCAACGCCTGAAACAGTGATACCCAAAGGTAAGCAGGGAGGTACATAGGAAAATGGGGTCAGGAAATAAGTGAAACGGTGAAATACCAGCACACCGCGCCTGCGCAGCGGTGCTACTGGAACTCTTTTACGATTTTTTCGTGCAGCAGTGCAGCCAGGTGGGTGCGTGCTTCGGCAATGGCCAGTGTCTCTTTTTCGGCTGCGGCGGACTCGCTGGCAATGGCCACCAGTTGCTGCTTGATGGCAGCGACTTTTGATTCCGACTCCTGCAAGGCGGCGCGCAACTGCACCTCGCGCTCGTTTTCCTGCTTGAGTTGGCCCAGCAACTCAAAAATGTCCTGCAAATAGTATTTGTTGCGCTTGCTTTGCTGCATGTCTGCCAGCGCCATAAAACTTTGCATTTGGTGGTTTAGCGCCCCATAGGCCGCGTCCATCGCAGGGCCGACCGAAAGCTCACGCTCCAAGGGAGCAGGCTCCAGGGTTATCGGGCTGTGGGCGGCTGCGGCAGCAAGGGTTGGCATAGGTTTCAAGTCCACCGAAAAAAAGTGACCGGCAATTACGCGATGGCGCCCATGCTTAGGGCGTGGGTCGATTGTGTTGGAACCAGTTTAACCGGCACACCGCTGCCGGTTCTGCAGGCACCGCACAGGACCAGAAAGTTTCTTTTTTTCTGAGCCCTTGGGCAGCCGCAGGCATCTGGCATACAGTTGCCCCGAACCGCCAACGCACTGGCGACCGCCCTTTTCTTCATGCGCACCAACGCTTCCCACTCCCTGCAGACCGGCCTTATCGCGTTTCACAGCAACTGCGCAGAGGACCTGGCGCGTGTGGTTTTTGCGTGGATGCACAAAAATCCCTTGCACGCGCTGGAGGAGGAAATCATTTTGGTGCAAAGCATTGGCATGGCCGAGTGGGTCAAGATGGAACTGGCCCGCGCCGGTGGCGTGTGCGCAGCGGCGCGGGTGGAACTGCCGTCGCGCTTTATGTGGCGCACCTTCCGCCAAGTCTTGGGGCCCCAAGCCGTGCCCAGCGACTCGCCTTTGGACAAAGTGCCCATGACCTGGCGGCTGATGCAACTGCTGCCCACCCTGTTGGGCGAAGCGGTATTTGCGCCCGTGGCCGGGTTTCTTGCAGCCAAAGAGCCACAGCGCATGCTCCAACTTGCATCCCAATTGGCCGATCTGTTTGACCAGTACCAAAACTACCGGGCCGACTGGCTCCAGGC
>CAIYQF010000331.1 GCA_903928325.1 uncultured beta proteobacterium
ACAGCACCATCACCCCCTGCAACAGCGGCCTTCAAAAGCTGGCCGACGCGGCCATTGCCGGAATTGAAGAGGCCGGTGGCAACGCCCAGGTGTTTGGCACGCCCACCATCTCGGACGGCATCGCCATGGGCACCGAAGGCATGAAATACAGCCTGGTCAGCCGCGAAGTCATCTCGGATTGCATAGAGACCTGCGTTCAAGGCCAGTGGATGGATGGTGTGGTGGTGGTGGGCGGCTGCGACAAAAACATGCCTGGCGGCATGATGGGCATGTTGCGCGCCAACGTGCCGGCCATTTATGTGTACGGCGGCACCATCCTTCCAGGCCGCTACCAGGGCAAAGACCTCAACATCGTCAGCGTATTTGAGGCTGTGGGCCAAAACGCCGCAGGCACCCTGAGCGACTTTGACCTGCACGAGATCGAGCAGCGCGCCATCCCCGGCCCCGGCTCTTGCGGCGGCATGTACACGGCCAACACCATGTCCAGCGCGTTTGAGGCCCTGGGCATGTCCCTGCCCTATTCGAGCACCATGGCCAACCCACACGACGAAAAAATGAATTCGGCCAAAGAGTCGGCCAAAGTGCTGATCGAAGCCATCAAAAACGACCTCAAACCGCGCGACATCGTCACCCGCAAGTCGATCGAGAACGCCGTGGCCGTCATCATGGCCACCGGTGGCTCCACCAACGCGGTGCTGCACTTCCTGGCCATCGCCCACGCTGCGGACGTGGAATGGACGATTGACGACTTTGAGCGCGTGCGCGTCAAAACCCCGGTGCTGTGCGACCTCAAGCCCAGCGGCAAATACCTGGCCGTGGACCTGCACCAGGCCGGGGGCATTCCCCAGGTGATGAAAACGCTGTTGGCTGCGGGCCTGCTGCACGGCGACTGCATCACCATCACCGGCCAGACGGTTGCCGAGGTGCTCAAAGACATTCCTGACGTGCCGCGCGCCGACCAGGACGTGATTCGCCCCATAGCCAAACCCATGTACGCCCAAGGCCACCTGGCCATCCTCAAAGGCAATCTGTCGCCCGAAGGCGCGGTAGCCAAGATCACCGGCCTGAAAAAGCCGGTCATGACCGGCCCGGCGCGCGTGTTTGAAGACGAACAATCCGCCCTGCAAGCCATTTTGGCCGGCAAGATTGTGGCGGGCGATGTGATGGTGCTGCGTTATCTGGGCCCCAAAGGCGGCCCCGGCATGCCGGAAATGCTGGCCCCCACTGGCGCCCTGATTGGCGCAGGTTTGGGCGAGAGCGTGGGCCTGATCACCGACGGCCGCTTCTCTGGCGGCACCTGGGGCATGGTGGTCGGCCACGTGGCGCCCGAAGCCGCTGCCGGGGGCACCATTGCGCTCATCCACGAGGGCGACTCCATCACCATCGACGCGCACGCCCTGCTGCTGCAACTTAATGTGCCCGAGGCCGAAATCGCCACGCGCCGCGCCGCCTGGACCGCGCCCGCACCACGCTACACCCGCGGCGTGCAGGCTAAATTTGCGTTCAACGCCTCCACCGCCAGCAAGGGCGCGGTGCTGGACAACTACTAAGTGGCGTCCTGTATGCAAGTTGCCGCGCGTTTGGCAAGCCTGTGCTGCGCGCTGCTGCTCGGGCCAGTGGCCTGGGCCGCGGACACGGCGGTCAACGAGGCCGCTTTTGCCAAGTCCAAAAACTGCCTGGCCTGCCACGCCATCGAGAAAAAAGTGGTCGGCCCCGCCTTCAAAGCCGTGGCCGACAAATACCGGCAAGACCCCGCCGCCTTGGAGCGCCTGGCCCTCAAAGTGCGTCAGGGCGGCAACGGCGCCTGGGGCGTGGTCTACATGCCGGCCAACGCGCAGGTCTCGCCCGAGGAATCTAAGCGCTTGGTGGCTTGGGTGTTGGGTCTGAAATAGCGGCAAAGCGCCTTACGCAGAGTCAAAAAAAAGCCAGCCCGGTTTGCACCGGCTGGCTTTTTTGCTTTGCCCCTGCTGGGGCTAAAACGAAGGTCTAAGCTGCGAAGTTGGCTTCCGCAAATCCCCAGCTCACCAGCTTGTCGAGAAAGGTTTCGACAAACTTGGGACGCATATTGCGGAAGTCGATGTAGTAGGCGTGTTCCCACACGTCCACGGTCAGCAGCGCTTTGTCGGCGGTGGTCAGCGGGGTGCCAGCGGCGCCCATGTTGACGATGTCCACCGAGCCATCAGGCTTTTTGACCAACCAGGTCCAGCCGGAGCCGAAGTTGCCCACGGCCGATTTGACGAAGGCTTCTTTGAAGGCCGCGTAGCTGCCCCACTTGGTGGTGATGGCGGTAGCCAGCGCGCCGGTGGGTTCGCCGCCGCCGTTGGGCTTCATGCAGTTCCAGAAAAAGGTGTGGTTCCAGATTTGCGCGGAGTTGTTGTAAATGCCGCCGCTGGACTTTTTGATGATCTCTTCCAGCGCCATGGCCTCAAATTCCGTGCCTTTTTGCAGATTGTTGAGGTTGACGACATAGGCGTTGTGGTGCTTGCCGTGGTGAAACTCCAGGGTTTCCTGGGAATAAGCGGGGGCCAGTGCGTCAATGGCGTAGGGGAGTGCGGGCAGGGTGTGTTCCATGGATTCCTCTGGATTGGATGGGGAGGGACAGGCTAACAAAAGGGGCGATTGTAGAAACTATTTTGGCTCGCTGCCCTGCACTTGCAGAGCAACCGTACCGTCCACAAGGCGCGCCTGCACCGACTGGCCTGGGTGCAAGTGGCCTACGCGGCTGAGCGTTTGCCCTTGCGTGTCGGCCAACCATGTGTAGCCCCGACCCAGGACCAGCTGGGGGTCGAGCAAGCCCAGGCGAAGGCCCAAACTACCCACGCGGTGGGCTTGGCGTTGCGCATCGCGCTGCGCCGCAGCACCCAGACCGGCTTGCACCCGCAGCAGGTCCGACTGGCGGCTTTGGATCACCCGCGCTATTTGGTGCGCCATGCGCTGCTGGGCGGTGGCCAGTGCCATGCGCATTTTGGCAACGGGGGCGGTCGGTCGGCCCAGGCGCACGGCCGCCATGTCAAGCCGCTGGGCGTGGGTGTCAATGGCGCGGGCAGCAGCGGCCTGCATCCGCTTTTGCAGCTCGGCTGCAGCATCCACCAACCCGTCGCGGCTGCGGGCGCACAGTTCAGCAGCAGCCGTGGGCGTAGGAGCTCGCAGATCGGCAACAAAATCGGCGATAGTAAAGTCCGTTTCGTGGCCAATTCCCGCCACGATGGGCACCGGGCTTTGGGACAGCGTGTGCGCCAGCGTTTCGTCATTAAAGGCCCACAGATCTTCCATGGCACCGCCGCCGCGCACCAGCAAAATCAGGTCAATGGCAATCGCATTTGGGCCTGGGGGAGCCTTCGCCAGGTCGTACAAACGCTGCAACGCCTGGCCTATTTCGCCCGCCGCACCGGCACCCTGAACGCTGGCCGGGGCCAGCACCACCGGAATATGCGGCACCCGGCGCTGCAAGGCAGTCACCACGTCATGCAATGCCGCCGCGCCCAGCGAGGTCACCAGCCCGATGCAGCGCACCTGCGATGGCAGGGACCGCTTGCGTTGGGCGTCAAACAAGCCAAGCGCCTCAAGCCGGGCCTTGAGCAGCAGGAACTGCTCAAACAAAGTGCCCTCACCCGCGCGCACCATGCTCTCCACTACGACTTGTAGTTCCCCACGGGGTTGGTACACGCCCACGCGGCCCGATACCTCCACCCGCTGGCCATCGCGCGGCACAAAGTCCAAGCCGCTGGCGGCGCGTTTGAACATGGCGCAGCGAATTTGGCCGCTGTCATCTTTGAGGGAAAAATAGCAGTGCCCGCTGGCCGCACGCACAAAGCCACTGATCTCGGCGGCCACGCGCACGGGGTTAAAGCGCGAATCCAGCGTGTCAGCAACGGCCTGGCACAAAGCAGAGACGCCCCAAATGCGAGGACCAGGAGAAAAAAATGCGGACGTTTCGACCATGCGAGGCCTTGTGATGGAGTGCTGGTGGAAAAGTGAGGTCTGGCTTTGAAGGGCTATAAATCTTTGGCAGACCAAGCCAACAATCCCGGATAATTGCCCCCGGACTATTGTCACAGGGAGTACCGTTTTGTTTTCCATCATACAAGCTGCAGGGTGGCCGATATGGCCGCTCATTGTCAGCTCCATCCTGGCCTTGGCCATCGTGATCGAACGCTTTGCCACCTTGGTCGAGTCCAAAGTGGCGCCCAAAGGTCTGGCAGACACAGTGATTGCGGTCACCCAAAAAGGCTTACCGTCCAAAGAATCCCTGGCGGACCTGGAGCGCAACTCCATGCTCGGCGAGGTTTTGGCCAGCGCCCTGAGTTTGTTAAAAACGCAGCCCGGTGCGACCCCAGAAGAAATGCGCGCCGTGGTGCAAACTGCGGGACGGGCCGTTGCACACCGGCTCGAGGCCAATATGACGATTTTGGCCACGGTGGCCTCATCGGCGCCTTTAATGGGATTGCTTGGTACGGTGGTGGGAATGATCGAAATCTTTGGCGCCCAGTCTGCGGGGACGTCCGGCGCGAGCAACCCGGCCCAGTTGGCCCAGGGCATCTCTATGGCGCTATACAACACCGCTTTTGGATTGATGGTCGCCATACCCTCACTGGTGTTTTGGCGCTATTTCCGCGCCCGCATCGACAGCTACTTGCTCACGCTGGAGTCGGGAACCGAACGGCTGCTGCGCCACATCCATACCAACGGCAAGGCGCCGACATGAGCCCCGGATTCGGACAATCGCCTCGGTCGGCATCGGCGCTGAACTTCAGCCCCCTGCGACGCGACGAGCCAGAAATCAACCTGATTCCCTTCATCGACGTGCTGTTG
>CAIYQF010000332.1 GCA_903928325.1 uncultured beta proteobacterium
CATCATGGAGTACATCCAGGCCGATATCTGGGTGCGTTTCCAGCGAATGCAGGGCCACAAGGTCGATTTCGTAGGCGCCGATGACACGCATGGCGCGCCCATCATGATCGCTGCCGAGAAGGCAGGCATCACCCCGCAGCAGTTTGTGGCCAACATTGCCGCAGGCCGCAAGCCCTATTTGGACGGCTTCCACATCCAGTTTGACAACTGGCACAGCACCGATGCGCCCGAGAACCACGAGCTGGCCCGCCAGATTTACCGTGACCTGCGCGACATTCCTGAAGCGCAAGGCGGCTCGCTGATCGAGCGCAAAACCATCGAACAATTCTTCGACCCGGCCAAGAACATGTTTTTGCCCGACCGCTTCATCAAGGGCGAATGCCCCAAATGCCACGCCAAAGACCAGTACGGCGACAACTGCGAGGTCTGCGGCGCCGTGTACGCGCCCACCGACCTGATCAACCCTTACTCGGCGCTCTCGGGCGTTACGCCCGAACTCAAAAGCTCGGAGCATTTCTTCTTCAAGCTCTCGGACCCGCGTTGTGTGGCGTTTTTGCAGGAATGGACGCAAGACGGCAAGCTGCAACCCGAAGTGGCCAACAAGGTCAAAGAGTGGTTTAGCGTGCGCAGCAACCCGGATGGGTCCAGTAGCGAAGGCCTGGGCGACTGGGACATCAGCCGCGACGCGCCCTACTTCGGCATCGAGATTCCGGACGCGCCGGGCAAGTACTTTTACGTCTGGCTGGACGCGCCGGTGGGCTACCTGGCCTCGCTGAAAAACCTGCTAGGCAAACGGGGGGAAGATTACGCCGCTTACATGGCTAATCCCGATCTGGAGCAAATTCACTTTATCGGCAAGGACATCGTTACCTTCCACACCTTGTTTTGGCCGGCCATGCTGGAATTTTCAGGCCGCAAAACACCGGACCGGGTCAATGTGCACGGCTTTTTGACGGTGAACAACGGCGAGAAAATGAGCAAAAGCCGCGGCACTGGGCTAGACCCCCTCAAGTACCTGAGCCTGGGCATGAACCCCGAGTGGCTGCGCTACTACCTGGCGGCCAAGCTCTCGGCGCGCAATGAAGATATTGACTTCAATGCGGATGACTTTATGGCGCGGGTGAATAGTGATTTGATTGGGAAGTTTGTGAACATTGCGAGTCGGGCGGCGGGGTTTTTGGTTAAGAGCTTTGATGGTCGGATCGGCTTTATTGGTGACACAACGCCTCTCGTAGACGGCGCGAAAGGGTCCGCGTTCCTAGTGCGAGAGGCGTACGAGGCACGCGATTACGGGAAAGCATTGCGTGAAATCATGACGATCGCCGACGGGTTAAACGCTTCTTTTGATGCTGCCAAGCCCTGGGTTCTCGCTAAAGATGAGAGCAAGCGCGCGGAACTACAGGATATTTGCTCGCGCGTACTTCATGGCTTCAAACTCCTTTCGGTCCTTTTAGCTCCAGTGCTTCCGTCGTTGACAGAACAGGTTGCAAAAGGGCTATTTATGCTCAATCGGAGTTTTACTTGGGACGATGCGGCCCCATTGCCAGCCACGGTTGCACCCTACCAGCACCTCATGCAGCGCGTCACCCCCGAACAACTCGACGCTCTCTTCGAACCGCCTGCGAAATTGGGGTCAGAGCCCGAGTTTTCCGCTGGAAAATCGGGATCCGACCCCAATTCCGCAGGCTCTGTCCCTGGCTTATCCGACGCCCTTGTGTCTATCCCCGGCGGCGAAGCTATTTCCCCCACCATCACCATCGACGACTTTGCCAAAGTCGATTTACGCATCGCCAAAATCGTGAACTGCGAGCCGGTGGAAGGCTCGGTCAAGCTGCTGCGCCTGACCTTGGACGCGGGCGAAGGCCGCATGCGCAATGTGTTTAGCGGCATCGCCACCATGTACAAGCCAGAAGACCTGATCGGCCAGCTCACCGTGCTGGTGGCCAACTTGGCGCCGCGCAAGATGAAGTTTGGCGTGTCCGAGGGCATG
>CAIYQF010000333.1 GCA_903928325.1 uncultured beta proteobacterium
AAGTTGCACAACCGCGACGAAGTGACGCTGAGTCTGCGAAAAGATGTCGAAGGCGTGGTGACTGCGTCGGATATTCAGACGCCTCATGACGTTGAAATCATCAATCCGGACCATGTGATCGCCCATTTGTCCCATGGCGGCAAGCTCGATATGCAGATCAAGGTTGAAAAGGGCCGTGGTTACGTTCCCGGCTCCATGCGTCGTCATGCAGACGAGCCGACGAAGTCCATTGGCCGCATGGTGCTCGATGCGTCGTTTTCGCCTGTCAAGCGCGTCAGCTACGTGGTTGAGAGTGCCCGCGTGGAGCAGCGTACCGATTTGGACAAACTGGTCGTTGACATTGAGACCAATGGTGCAGTTAGCGCAGAAGACGCCGTGCGCTCCTCGGCCCGTATTCTGGTCGAACAATTGGCGGTATTTGCGCAATTGGAAGGCAATGAACTGCCTGGTTTTGGAGCGCCAGCTGCCGGGCGTGAAGCCAAGTTCGATCCCATCTTGCTGCGTCCTGTGGACGAGCTGGAATTGACCGTTCGGTCGGCCAATTGCTTGAAGGCCGAAAATATCTATTACATCGGTGATTTGATTCAACGCACCGAAAACGAGCTGCTGAAAACCCCGAATCTGGGTCGCAAGTCTCTCAATGAAATCAAAGAGGTCTTGGCGTCCCGCGGCCTGACCTTGGGAATGAAGCTGGAAAGCTGGCCGCCAGCGACGCTGGACAAGCGTTAATTGCCACTGAGTGGGCCTTTTGGCCCAGCGCCTCGGGCAGTACCTGGTACGGCTGCCTGCTAATTATTAAAGGAAATTTACCATGCGCCACGGACACGGTCTACGCAAACTAAACCGCACAAGCTCGCATCGTTTGGCGATGCTTCGCAACATGATGAACTCGTTGATTCAGCACGAAGCTATTAAGACAACGGTCCCCAAAGCCAAGGAGCTGCGCCGTGTCGTCGAACCCATGATCACCTTGGCCAAAGAAGCCACCTTGGCCAATCGCCGCCTGGCATTTGATCGTCTGCGTGACCGCGACAGTGTGAGCAAATTGTTTGATGTGTTAGGACCTCGCTTCAAGGCGCGTCCAGGTGGATACACGCGCATTTTGAAAATGGGTTTTCGCGTGGGCGACAACGCACCCATGGCGCTGGTTGAATTGGTGGAGCGGACCGAAATTACTGCCGTTGAGGCAGCAGAGTCGGTTTAAGCGGTTACAATAAAGGCATACCGCGCGATGGAGCAGCCTGGTAGCTCGTTGGGCTCATAACCCAAAGGTCGAAGGTTCAAATCCTTCTCGCGCAACCAAAAGAGCAGCGGTATTCGCTGTTAGTAAAACGCCAACTTTAGAGTTGGCGTTTTACTTTGTGTTCAAGGTTCCGCCATGATTTTTCCGCTTGATCCCGACACCGTTTCGCATGGTATTCAACTGTCCGTGGCGCCCGTGTTCTTGCTCACCGCCGTCTCTGGAATGATCGGTGCCGTCTCTGGTCGCTTGGCCCGGATCATTGATCAGGCCCGTCAGGTGGAGCAGCGTGTGCACGGCACGCACGCCGCAGACGATCATGTAGCGGCGTACCGGGAGCTGGCGGAGTTGCGCCTGCGTGGGCTGCTTGCCAATGGAAGCATCGCCTTGTTGACCTTGTGTGCCGTGTGCATCGGCGTGACGATTATTGTTCTGTTTCTGGGTGAGACCCTCGACTTTCAGGGACTGCGCATCTCCATCGTAGGCTTTTTGACGGGCGTGCTGTGCTTCTTGTTGGCTCTGGTCTGTTTTCTTGCTGAAACCCTGATTGCCACTCGGTTGCTCAATTTTGCCAAACCCCAAGCTACCGTGCGCTGAACTTTGTGGGTGTTCTTAGGCTGACGATGGTCGCGCCAGCTGTACCTCGACGGCACAGTCGTAAAACGTCGGCGCATGCCCCATGTCACTGAGGTTTTGGCTCGTCAGTTCATTGACATTCGTTCCATCTAGCCCCATTTTTCGCCACCAAACCCCTAGGCCGTTCACCACCCCGGCGCGTGCGCGCTCGGATATGTGGGCTTTGCACTGGTACTGGCCCCGCACGTTAAAGACCCAGACCGTATCTCCGTCGTTGATGAGACGCGCGGCGGCGTCTGCTGCGTTGATCTCCAGAGCGGGTTCCACTTCAATGGCGCGCAGGCTTTTGACGTTGACAAAGGTTGAGTTCATAAAGTTGCGCGCGGGCGGTGAAATCATGGCCAAGGGATAGGCGCTAAAGGTTTCACCTGGTTCGTAGTTTGGCAGGTAGTCTGGCAAGCCATCGTCGCCTTTTGCTGCCAAGCGCGAGCTATAGAACTCGCACTTGCCCGAAGGTGTGCCAAAGCCACCGCGCGCAAACAGTGCGTCGGGCGCTGGCAGACTGACAAAGCCGTGCGCTAGCAAGTGTTCGAAATCTACCCGCGCATCAAACGCGCGCCTGCATAGCGTGATGTCGTCGTCGGCAAAGCACGCGTCGGCGAACCCCATGACGCGCGCCAAGCTCCGAAAGATGTCGGTGTTCGTGCGCGATTGGCCAAGCGGGGCGATAGCAGGCCGGTTGAGCAAAATGTCCGTATGCCCGTAGGTGGTGTGAACGTCCCAGTGCTCAAGCTGCGTGGTGGCGGGCAGGATGTAATCGGCGTAGTCGGCGGTGTCGGTCTGGAAATGTTCCAGCACCACGGTAAACAGGTCTTCCCGCGCAAAGCCACGCGCGACTTTCCTGGAGTCGGGTGCTACGGTCACCGGGTTGCTGTTGTAGACAATGAGTGCGTCCACTCTGGGGCCGAAATCGGCACTGGCTGGACGCAACAGGTCGTCGCCTATCGTGCTCATATTGAGCGTGCGGGTTGGACCTCTTTGTCGTAGATCCGGGCGACCCAGCGCTGACTTGTCAAATCCATGGGTGCCCGAGGCTGACAAGAGCATTCCGCCTGCGCGGTGCCGCCAGGCGCCGATGAGCGCTGGCAAGCAGGCCACGGCGCGCACCGCGTTGCCGCCGCCGCGCGTGCGTTGCATGCCGTAGTTCAAGCGAATGGCTGCGGGCGCACCGCTGGCCACGGATGCACCGTAGTCGCGGGCCAAGGCTTCAATTTGAGCGACTGGTACGCCACAAATTTTCGCTGCGCGCTGCGCAGGCCATTGCAGGGCGCGTTCACGCAGCGCATCCCAGCCTAGGGTGTATTGGGCGATGTAGTCGTGGTCCAGCCAGTCGTGGGTGATCAGTTGGTGCATGACCGCTAGCGCCAGAGCGGCGTCAGTTCCGGGCAGAAGTGCGATGTGTTCATGGCACTTTTCTGCAGTTTCGGTCTTGCGCGGATCGATGCAAATCAGTTTTGCGCCGTTGCGTTTGGCGGTTTGCACGTAGCGCCAGAAATGCAAGTTGCTGCCAATGGCGTTGCTGCCCCAAATGATGATGACCTTGGCGTGTGCAAAGTGCTCCACCCGCATACCCACCTTGGCACCCAGAGTGGCCTCGAGCGCGGCCCCCCCGGCAGAAGCGCAGATCGTGCGCTCCAGCAAAGACGCGCCCAAGCGGTTGAAAAACCGGTCTGCCATGGCCTCGCCTTGAACCCAGCCCATGGTGCCAGCGTAGCTGTAGGGCAGTACCGCCTGTGGTCCACGCGCCGGGTCGGCGGCAATGGCACCCAGTTGCTGCGCAATGTCGGTCAGTGCCTGGTCCCACGACACGGGGGTGAACTGACCCGAGCCCTTGGGCCCGCTGCGGCGCAAGGGCGTCAAGATGCGTTCGGGGTGGTAGGTGCGCTCGGCATAGCGGGAGACCTTGGTACACAGCACGCCATCGGTTTGCGGGTGGTTTGGGTTGCCCTGCACTTTGGTGGCGATCCCGCTCTCCACGGTGGTGAGCAGCGAACACGTGTCAGGGCAGTCGTGCGGACAGGCGCCCAAAACCTTGGTGGAGCCGGCTGGCTCGGTGTGGATAGTGATGGTGGTAGGCATGGTGGCTCGCATTCGCTAACAAAAATGCCTGCGTTAGGAGCTTTGGAACCGCTGTTGGGCGACCACTAGCAAGCCGTCGAAGATCAGGTTGTCTACCAGTTCAAACGGGCGTGTCATGCTGGGCGCCATTTTCCAGCCCG
>CAIYQF010000334.1 GCA_903928325.1 uncultured beta proteobacterium
CGGCGCGCACCATTTTGGAATCCAACCCCTTGGGCGGCATGTGCGCCCGGGTCTGCCCCACCGAGGTACTGTGCGAACAGGCCTGCGTGCGCAACACGCACGAGGACAAGCCCGTCGAAATTGGCCTGCTGCAACGCTATGCCACCGACCACTTGATGGCCCACCCGGGCGCGCCCTTGTTTACCCGCGCAGCCGCCACCGGGCGGCGCGTGGTGGTGGTGGGCGCCGGGCCCGCAGGCCTGGCCTGCGCCCACGGCCTGGCGCGCCTGGGCCACAGCGTGGTGCTGCTGGACGCGAGCCCCAAGCTGGGCGGCCTGAACGAATACGGCCTGGCCACCTACAAAACCACCGACGGCTTTGCCCAAAAAGAGGTGGCCTGGCTGCTGTCGATTGGCGGCATTGAGGTGCGCCACGGCGTGGCGCTGGGGCGCGATGTGCAGCTCGACGCGCTCACCACAGAGTTTGACGCCGTGTTCTTGGGCCTGGGCTTGAGGGGCGTTAACAGCATTGGCATTGCAGAGCCCCAGGCCAGCGGCTTGCGCAACGCGGTGGACTTTATTGCCGAGCTGCGCCAGGCCAGCAACCCGGCCAGCGTGCCGGTGGGGAGGCGCGTGGTGGTGATAGGCGGAGGCATGACGGCGGTGGACGCGGCCGTGCAGTCCAAAAAGCTGGGCGCGCAGTCGGTCACCATCGTGTACCGCCGTGGTGCAGCTGAAATGGGCGCCTCGCACCACGAGCAGGCGTGGGCGCTGGAAAACGGCGTGCACATCCACCACTGGGCCAGCCCGACCCGCTTGCTGGAAAACGGTGGCGCCATCAGCGGCGTGGAATTTGCTCGCATCCAGATGGCAGACGGCCAGTTGCGCGCCACGGGCGAGCACTTTGTGCTGGACGCCGACTTGGTGCTCAAGGCCATTGGCCAAAACCTGATGGCGCAGCCCCTGGGCAGCGCGCTTGAACTCAAGGGCGGGCGCATCGTGACTGACGCGCAAGGCCAAACCTCGCACGCCAAAGTATGGGCCGGGGGCGACTGCCGCTTTGGCGGGCGCGATCTGACGGTGGAGGCCGTGGAGCACGGCAAAGTGGCGGCCCATTCCATCCATTCGGCAATCAGCACCTAAACCCGCGAAAGCACACCCCATGGCCAATTTGCAATCTACCTTCGCGGGCATCCACAGCCCCAACCCGTTTTGGCTGGCGTCCGCGCCGCCCACCGACAAGGCCTACAACGTCAACCGCGCTTTTGAAGCCGGCTGGGGCGGCGTGGTCTGGAAGACGCTGGGGGAGGCCGGCCCGCCCATCGTCAACGTCAGCGGCCCGCGCTATGGCGCGCTGCTCACCCCCGACCGGCGGCTGATGGGCTTTAACAATATCGAGCTGATCACCGACCGCGACCTGGAGATCAACCTGCGCGAGATTGCCGAGGTCAAACGCCTTTGGTCGGACCGCGCCATGGTGGTGTCGCTGATGGTGCCTTGCGAAGAAGCGTCGTGGAAAGCCATATTGCCGCGCGTGCAAGACACCGGCGCGGACGGCATTGAGCTCAACTTTGGCTGCCCCCACGGCATGAGCGAGCGCGGCATGGGCGCCGCCGTGGGCCAGGTGCCGGAGTAC
>CAIYQF010000335.1 GCA_903928325.1 uncultured beta proteobacterium
CCTGTAGGGTGCGCGCTTAGGCGGCGACGGCTTGTTGTTGGAGGGTCGCAGCAGCGTGCAGCACGGCTTTGACGATGTTCTGGTAGCCGGTGCAGCGGCACAGATTGCCAGACATGCCCACGCGCACTTCCTGCTCGGTGGGCTTGGGGTTGTCCTGCAAAAAGCGGTAGGCGCGCATCAGCATGCCGGGGGTGCAAAAGCCGCATTGCAAACCGTGCTCTTTGTAAAAGCCTTCTTGCACCGCGTGCAGCACGCCGGCGTTGGCCAGGCCTTCGACGGTTTTGACGTCGCTGCCTTCGCACTGCACTGCCAGGTGGGTGCAGGCCTTGACCGACTGGCCGTCAATGTCCACGGTGCAAGCGCCGCAGTGGCTGGTCTCGCAGCCGATGTGGGCGCCGGTGAGGTTCATCTTTTCCCGCAGGAAGTGGATCAACAGGGTGCGCGGCTCAACAGCCTCTTCGACAGCTTTGCCGTTGAGTTGCATGGAAACGATTTTTTTGCTCATAGGGGTCTCCTTAAGGGGCTTAAGCGCAGCGGGCGGCAGCGGCGCGGATGGCACGGCGGGTCATCTCGCCAGCCATCGCAGTTTTGTATTCCACGTCGCCACGCAGGTCTTCTGCGGGATCGCAAATAGCGCGGACGGCGTGCACGGCGGCGTCAATGCTCGCGTCGCTGAGGGGCTTGCCGACCAGCGCGGCTTCAGCGTCGCTGGCGCGCAGCGCGGTGGGCGCCACATTGGTCAAGCCGATGCTGGCGTGGCTGACCACGCCGCCTGCCATGCGCAACACCACAGCGGCGCCGGCGGTAGCCCAGTCACCGGTTTTGCGCTTGAGTTTTTGGTAGGCATAGCCCGTGCCGGCGGCAAAGGGTGCGATCAGTATGGCGGTGAGGATTTCATCTTCGGCCAAGGCAGTCATATAAGTGCCGTGAAAGAAGTCCAGCGCTTTGACCTGGCGCTCGCCCTGGGGGCCTTGCAGTACAAAGGTCGCGTCCAGCGCCATGGCGATGGCGGGATGGTCATTGCCGGGGTCGCCGTGGGCAATGTCGCCGCCAATGGTGCCGCGGTTGCGCACCTGGGGGTCGGCGATCAACAGGGCTGCTTCCACCAGCAAGGGCAGCTTGGCTTGCAGCAGTGGGGAGGCAATAAGCTCGTTTTCCGAGGTCATGGCGCCGATGCGGATCACGCCGCCTTGCTCGCTAATGCCGCGCAGCTCGGGGATGCGGTTGATGTCAATCAGCGTGCCGGGTTGGGCAAAGCGCAGTTTCATCATGGGCAGCAAGCTGTGGCCGCCTGCGAGCAGCTTGGCGTCGTCGCCCAGCGAGGACAGCAGAGCGATAGCTTCGGCCACGGTGTGGGGTGCGTGGTAGTCAAATGCCGGTGGGATCACGTTGTCTCCTTTTTATGACTGAACAAAACTTGAGCGGTCGCACTCTAGCCAGCGGACCTTTATTTTGGTGAGGAAAACAATCAACCGGTAAAAACGCCGCACGAATGGCGCGGCCGTTGCACGAAAAAAGGGAATCGTTCAGTTTTTGAGGTTGACCGTGTCACCCAGGCCCAGTTGCTCCATGAGCTTGGCCATGCTGGCGCGCGACACCGGTATTTCCACGGGCGTGGAGCCCATCATGCGCAGCGACATGCGGCCGTCGTCGCGCACGATCTCGTCCACCTGCGCCAGGTTGACGATGTAGCTGCGGTGCACCCGCAAAAACAGATGGGGGTCAAGCCGGCTTTCCAGGTCACCAATCGTGATATTGCAAAACTGCCCGCCTTGCGCGGTGTGGACCCAGGTGTAATGGCCTTCAGAGCGGATAAACGAGACGCTGGGCACGTCGACCAGCATGACGCGGTTTTGTTTGATGGTGGGGATTTTGCGCAACTGGCGCTTTTCACCCGCGTCTGCGCCTTTGGGCCGGGCCTCGGCGCTGCCTTCTTTGCTCACGACCTCGGTAATGTCGTAAAACACCAGTGTGTAGCCCGTGGTGGCGCCTTGCAAGTCGCCGATTTTGGAGACCTTGATCAGCAGCACCCGCTCCGGGATATTGATCATCATGGCCATGGGCGGCGCGTTGTTGACCGGGCACTCGGCTTGGCCCAGTAGAAACTTCACTTTTGCCTTGGCCGCCTCGGGGTGGAAGTCGGTGACGATTTTGCCAAACGGCAGCTTGTCGCCCACAGGCAGGCTGCGCCGGGCATAGTCGTTCATTCCCACCACGTGCAACGCATGGTCCAGGTGCACCACGCCTACGTCAAAGCGCTCTAGCAGGTACAGCCACGAGTTAGGCCCGGTGGTGTTGGAACCATCAATCGACAAAGGGTAGGGGCAGGCTTTGGTCATGGGCGGGTGTCGCAAAAACGGGAGATTGGATCGGGTCGGCACGCTAAGGCTCATGCCGGTATACGGAGATTCGTGCAAACTTTGCGCGCTTCATTCACCAGTGTGCCCGGCAAAAACCCAGCTGGTTACAGTCGAAGCCATGAAAAATTTGGTGACTTGGGTCAAAAAAACTTCGGATGGCAGCGCACAAGAGTCCGTACTTTCACAGACTCCCTGCGAGTCGGCCATGGGGTTTACCCGATGACTCCCGCCTCTGCCGCCCCGCATTGGTTGGTACGCAGCATCGGCTCTGCCGCTTTGACGCCGTCCTTGCTGGTGGCGGTGGTGGGCGCAACTCTGTGGGCTTTGGGCGTTCGCGGCAACGCGCAAGCCAGTGCCTACGGCACGGTGATTGCGGTGTCGCTGGTGCTGGTGGCCCTGGGTTGCGCGGCCTTGACCTGGGTGCGGCCCCAGCGCGCGGGCCTGTCGCCGCCCTACATCATGCTGTCGCTGGGTTTTGGCGGCATGCTGCTGGGCTTGGGGGTGGATTTGCTGCTGGGCGGCCCGGCGCGGCTGGAGAGCTTGTGCTCCCAGTCGGCTCGGCTGGACTTTTTTGAGAGCTTTGAATTGCACATGGCTTTTTTGCCCGCCATGCACGCGGGCATGTTGACAGGGGGGCTGTTGGCCATCCCCAGTCTGCGCCTGCTGCGTCAGCACTGTGGGCGCTACCTGTGCTCGGTGTTGACGCAAAACCTGTTGTGCTCGGGCTGGATGCTCTTGGGCATGACGGCTGGCGCCTTGTGGCTGGTGCGCTGGCAGGTGGCCACGGGGACCTCAAGTTTGCCGGGTATGCTGGGGGGCATGTTTGTGGGCATGACCTGGGGCATGGTCGCCAGTGTCGCCCTGTACCGCGCATTTTTTGCTCTGCGCAACCGCAACCCTGCACAGGATTAGAAATGGACAGTCTGGACCTCCGGGTGTTGTCTGACGCCCTGGCTTGGCGCAGCGCAGGCCATGCAGTCACCCTGGTCACCGTGGTGCAAACCTGGGGCAGTGCGCCGCGCCCGCCTGGCGCCTTGCTGGCGGTGCGCGACGATGGCTCGGTCAGCGGATCGGTGTCCGGCGGTTGTGTGGAAGACGACCTGATTGCCCGCACCAAATCGGCGTTTACTAGGCTGGTCGCGCAGTCCGCCACACCGGTCCAGGTTGCCGCACCGGCAAACCTGCCCAGCGAAATTGTTTACGGCGTGAGCAAAGAAGAGGCGACCCGCTTTGGCTTGCCCTGCGGCGGCACCTTGCGCCTGGTGCATGAGCCCCTGCTGGACGCAAGCTGGATTGCTGCGCTGCTGGAGCGCACCGCCGCCCATCAACTGGTGGCGCGCACCCTGGTCATGGCGACCGGCGCCGTCACCCTGGACACTGCCCAGCGCGGCCAAGACCTCGCCTTTGACGGCCAAACCCTGACGACGGTGTTCGGCCCCAAGTGGCGCTTGCTGCTCATTGGCGCGGGCCAGCTGTCGCAAGCGGTGGCGCAAATGGCCGGCCTGCTGGACTTTGAAGTGCTGGTCTGCGACCCGCGCGAAGACTACGCCGCCACCCTGGACCTACGCCTGGTGCAGCGCTTGGAGGGCATGCCCGACGACGTGGTGCGCGAGATGCTGCCCGACCCCCACACCGCCATCGTGGCCCTGACCCACGACGCCAAGCTTGACGACATGGCGCTCTTGGAGGCGCTCAAATCCGACGCTTTTTATGTGGGCGCGTTGGGTTCCGGGCGCACCCAGGCGGCGCGCAAAGCGCGCTTGAAAGAGCACTTTGACATGACCGACACCGAACTCGCCCGCCTGCACGGCCCGGTGGGCCTGCGCCTGGGCGCCAAAACCCCGGCGGAAATTGCGGTGTCTATCTTGGCGGAAATCGTGCAAGTGAAAAACGCCGGGGCTGTGGTGGCCCATGCCGATTCGTCTTGCGCCGTGCCCGGCGCGCCAGCCACCTAAGCGCCTAAACGGCGACGCGTTGCCCCATGGCCTCGCCCAGGCGCACCGGTGCTGCGGGCTGCCAGGCCGGGTTCCAGTCCAGCGTGGCGCGCGGCCAAAGCAGCACCACCGTCGAGCCGAGCAAAAACCGGCCCATTTCTTCACCTTGGCGCAGCGTTACCGTGCCTTCGTCGTAATGCCACTCGGTGATTTGCGGCAGGCGTGGTGGGTTGACCACGCCGTGCCACACGGTGGCCATGCTGCCCACAATGGTGGCGCCCACCAGGGTGAGCACCAGCGGGCCGTGGTCGGTGTCAAACACGCACACCACCCGTTCATTGCGCGCAAACAGGCCCGGCACGCCACGCGCCGTGGTCGGGTTGACCGAGAACAGATCGCCCGGCACATACACCATGCGCCGCAAACGCCCATCGCAGGGCATGTGGATGCGGTGGTAGTCGCGCGGGCTGAGGTAGATCGTGGCAAAGCTGCCGTTGTCAAACTGTGCCGCCAGTGCAGAGTCGCCACCCACCAGCGCCGTGGTGCTGTAGGCGTGGCCCTTGGCCTGGAAGATCTGGTCGCCTTCGATGGCCCCGAACTGGCTGATCGCGCCGTCCACCGGGCAGACCAGATCGGCCTGCGCCCGGGGCCGGGCATCGGGCCTCAGGGCGCGGGTGAAGAAGTCGTTGAAGCTGGCGTAACGGGCGGGGTCGGGCTGGGCGGCTTCGGCCATGTTCACGCCGTAGCGGGCCACGAACCACCGGATGATCGCGGTGGTGGCCGCACCGCCTTGCCACCCCGCCACGAGACCCGAGAACTGCGTCAAGGCCTGCTGGGGCAGCAGGTGCTGCGCGGCCACCGCCACGCGTTCGCCCAGGGGCACGGCCACCGGCCCGCTCACCGCAGCGGCGCCATCGCGTGCAGCGCCTTCACGGCGCCGGCACCGACGCTGGCGCCGAAGCGCTTGGCCAGCCGCTCGGCCACGTTCTCGCGCGGCGTGTAGTCGATGATCTCTTCGGCCTTGATGACCTCGCGGGCCACGTAATCCAGGTTGCCCAGGTTGTCGGCCAGGCCCAGCTTGATGGCCTCCTCACCGTTCCAGAACAGACCGGAAAAGGTGTCCGGCGTTTCCTTCAGCCGATCGCCGCGGCCTTCCTTCACCACGGCGATGAACTGGCGGTGGATCTGGTCGAGCA
>CAIYQF010000336.1 GCA_903928325.1 uncultured beta proteobacterium
GCAGAGGTAATACTGTTAGCCGCCTGAAATAAGCTCAGCGAATCAAGTTGATTGAAGTTGCCGATAACGAACGTAACGGCCATGGTCTCACCGATCGCGCGCCCCAGACCCAACATAATTCCCCCCACCACGCCCGCTTTGGTGTAAGGCAATACAACCTTTGAAACCACTTCCCAGGTGGTAGCGCCCAGTCCGTAGGCAGACTCTTTGAGCAACGCAGGCGTGACCTCAAAAACGTCGCGCATCACCGAAGAAATAAAGGGGATGATCATGATGGCCAAGATAATTCCTGCCGACAAAATACCGATGCCGACGGGCGCCCCCGACACCAGTGAACCCAACACGGGAACTCCGGTGAACAACTCTTGCAAGGGCTGCTGAACATAGGTTGCGAGCACGGGACCAAACACCAGCAAGCCCCACATGCCGTATACGATGGACGGAATCGCCGCCAGCAACTCAATAGCTGTACCGAGTGGCCTTTTGAGCCAAGCTGGGGACAACTCTGTCAAAAACATCGCGATGCCAAAACTCACAGGCACCGCGATCACCAGCGCGATCACGGACGTGGCGATGGTTCCGTAAATCATGACCAGGCCGCCAAACTCTTCCTTCACCGGGTCCCAAGCCGTATTGGTCAAAAATGAGAACCCATACTTGGTAATCGCCGGCCATGCACTGATGGTCAGGGATCCCAGAATCGCGATCAAAAGCCCCAGCGTGAGCAAGGCTGATCCTTTTGCAAAATAGCCAAATAAGCGGTCGGCCAAGGGGCCAGACCGGGGCTTTTTCATGGAGAGTGGTTGAGCCATCATGAGCGATCGGTGGAGTTGACACGATCGCCGGCAGCGCCGGCGATCAGAAAGCGAACCTAATTACTTGGTCCAAACGGGCTTGCCGTTTGCGTCTTTCACTTCAGACCAGAGCTTTTCAATGGCAGCAACCACCGATTTGGGCATGGGCACGTATTCCAAATCGCTGGCCGTCTTGTCGCCGGTGCGGTAGGCCCACTCAAAGAACTTCAAAGCCTCAAGTCCATTGGCGGGCTTGTCCTGCTTGGCGTGCATCAAGATAAACGTAGCGCCGGAAATGGGCCAGCTGTCTTTACCAGGCATGTTGGTGATGATTTGGTTGAACGACTTGTTCCAGTCCGCGCCTGCGGCAGCAGCCTTGAATGCTGTGTCATCGGGTGCCACAAAGTTGCCAGCAGCGTTTTGCATGGTCACAAAAGACAATTTGTTTTGCTTCACGTAGGTGTATTCGACGTATCCGATCGAATTGGGCAGGCGGGCCACGAATGCAGAAACGCCTTCGTTACCCTTGCCACCTGCACCAACGGGCCAGTTCACAGCAGCACCGTCGCCCACTTTGGACTTCCACTCGGCATTGACCTTGCTCAAATAGTTGGTGAACAAAAACGTGGTTCCGGAACCATCTGCACGGCGCACTTGCGCAATTGCTGCGTCTGGCAGAGCCAACGTGGGGTTCAGGGCCTTGATGGCGGCGTCATTCCAGCGCGCGACCTTACCCAGGTAAATGTCGCCCAATACCTGGCCATTGAGTTTGAGCTGACCGGGTTCAATGCCTTTGACGTTAACAATCGGCACCACGCCCAACACCACAGTGGGGAACTGAATTTGGCCCTTGGCCTTCAGGGCTTCGTCTGTCTGGGGGGCATCCGAGGCGCCGAAGTCGACAGTTTTGGAGTCAATTTGTTTGATACCACCACCCGAACCGATCGACTGGTAATTAACCTTGACGCCCGTGGCCTTGTTGTAATCAGAGGCCCATTTGGAATACAGGGGGGCCGGCGCACTGGCACCTGCACCAGTGATCTCTTGAGCCTGGGCCATGCCGAAAGTCAACACCGAGGCGACAGCGGCCACCAGGGCGGGGTAATTGCGTGAAAATTTCATGGGAAACCTTTTCGATGTGTTGGAGGAACTTGGTCAATGTAAGAACTATTTGTGACAGAAAGATGACGATGCTCCAAACAATTTCGAATCGCCAGCAGCCAAGTATTCCTGCAGAAAGGCCTGCACGATTGTCACATTATTGTCATTTAACAGTCTTATCGTAGGCGGTTTCTAACTGGAGATTCACACCATGCTCACGTCCAAAGCCTTTAACATCGCGCGCCGCGCTACCGTGTTTGTTGCCGTAGCAACCCTTTTTTGCGCTTGCGCAACGGTAGAAAAGCCAACCAGTGTGGCTGACACGATTGCCAAAACGCCTTCGCTGAGCACGCTCAGCGGCCTGATTGCGTCGGCCGGACTGACCGCCGACCTGCAAGCTCCAGGCGCGTTTACCGTCTTTGCGCCCAATAACGAAGCATTCAAAGCGGTCAAGCCCGCCGTGATGGAAGACCTCGCCAAGCACCCCGCCAAGCTTAAAGACTTGCTGACCTTCCACGTGGTTCCCAGCGTCGCGATGGCCAAAGACGTGAAAAACAGCACGGTCAAAGCACTTAATGGCGACCCCTTGGCCCTGTCCAAGGCTGGTGACTTTGTCACGGTAGAGAACGCCGCCGTGGTTCAGGCTGACATCGTTGCCACCAACGGCGTGATTCACATTGTTGACACGGTGATGACACCGGTTAAAAAGTAATTCCCCGCCCCAGCGGCGCGTCGGACCCCAAGCCCAGCCCTGGCTGGGCTTTTTCTTGTGCGCTGCAGCGCGGCGCAAAGTAGCATGGACGTAGTGCTATCCTTCGCGCGTCAAAATTGTATAAATCGTTTTCCTCCATGACCTCTGAAAACCGCCTAGCCGCCATCGACCTGGGTTCCAACAGCTTTCGCCTAGAAATCGGCATCCTGGACCACGGCGAGTTTCAGCGCACCGACTACATCAAAGAAACCGTTCGCCAAGGCGCTGGCTTGGATAGTGAGCGCAACCTCACGGCGCCTGCCATGCAAAACGGTTGGGATTGCTTGGCCCGGTTTGGCGAGCGCTTGGCCGGGTTTAAGCCCAGCAAAGTCCGCGCCGTGGCCACCCAAACGCTGCGTGAAGCGCGCAACCGCGA
>CAIYQF010000337.1 GCA_903928325.1 uncultured beta proteobacterium
CGGCTTGCCACGTCAGCAACAACCCCACATAAACAGAAGCAAAAAAATGCTACGAATAAATTGTCCCTATTGCGGAGTCAGAGACCACGAAGAGTTCTCCTACTTCGGCGACGCCACCAAACCCTACCCCGGCCTGGAAAAAGAAAACCATGCTGACTGGGTCAACGCCGTCTACACCCGCAACAACCCCAAGGGCGAACACTACGAGTTCTGGCAACACACGCTGGCCTGCCGTCGCTGGCTGGTGGTCAAGCGCAACGTCATGACGCATGACATCCTCGAAGTCATGCCGGCACGCGAAAGACCTCTGAACGCAACCCAACCCGCGCCCTACAACGGCCCGGCAAAAGGCAAGGGAGTGCAGGCATGAGCGCCAACAACACGGGCGAATTTCGCACCCCTGACGGCGGCCGCATCGACCGTAGCAAGACCGTTGAAATCAATTTCGATGGCAAGCCGCTGACGGGCTTTGCCGGTGACACGGTGGCCGCAACGCTGTTGGCCCATGGCAAACACTTGGTGGCGCGCAGCTTCAAATACCACCGGCCACGCGGCATCATGTCGGCGGGCGTGGAAGAGACCAACGCCCTGCTGACACTCGGCCAAGGCGCTGCCACCGAGCCGAACATTGCAGCCACGGTGATCGAGTCGCACAACGGGCTCATCGCGCGCACGCAAAACGCCTGGCCTTCGGTGGAGTTCGACCTGATGGCGGTGAACAGCAAACTCACCAGCATTTTTGTCGCCGGTTTCTATTACAAAACCTTCATGCCCTCGCTCAAGGGCTGGATGTTTTTTGAACACTTCATTCGCAAAGCCGCCGGTCTGGGTAAAGCCTCGCAATTGCCCGACCCGGACCGCTACGACTGGCACCACGGCTTTCCCGATGTGCTGGTGATTGGCTCAGGCCCCGCCGGTTTGAGCGCAGCCCTGGGTGCTGCGCGGGCCGGTCTGGACGTGACGCTGGTCGAGCAGGACTTTGAATACGGTGGCTCGTTGCTCAACCACGCTGTCGACAGCCCGGAAGCCATCTGGCTCAAGAGCACGCTGGCCGAGTTGCAAGGCCTGTCCAACGTCACGTTGATGAACCGCGCCAGCGCCTTTGGTTTGTTCGACGGCAACACCGTGGGCGTGATGGAGCGCAGTGCGCCGGGCGTGGCCGACGCGGTGCGCGGTGTGCCGCGCCAGCGCCTGCACATCCTGCGTGCCAAGAGCATTGTCATGGCCTGCGGCGCGCTGGAGCGCCCGCTGCTGTTTGCCGGCAATGACAGGCCCGGTGTCATGCTGAGCAATGCGGTCGGCAGCTATGTCAACCGTTACGGCGTGGTGGCGGGCAAGCAGGCGGTGTTCTGCACCAACAACGATGCCGCCTACGCCGATGCGATTGCGTTGGCCAAAGCTGGCTCGGTGGTGAAACTGGCCGATCTGCGCAAGCAGACCAACAACGCGCTGGTCGAATCCGCCAAAGCGGCTGGCGTCGAAGTGCTGATGGCCACGGCCGTCGTGCAGGCGCAGGGTGCGGCCCGCGTCAACCAATGCGGCCTGGCTTCGTA
>CAIYQF010000338.1 GCA_903928325.1 uncultured beta proteobacterium
CCGGCGCATCGCCGACGAGCCCGCGTATGTGCTGCACCGCTACGACTGGAGCGAGTCCAGCCTGATCGTGGAGGTGTTCACCCGCCACCACGGGCGCATCGCCCTGGTGGCCAAGGGTGCCAAACGGCCCAGTTCCAGTTTTCGGCCGATTCTGCTGCCCATGCAGCCCTTGCACCTGGCGTTTGGTGGCGACGCCGAAATTCGCACTCTTAAAAGTGCCGAATGGCAGGGCGGCCACGTGATGCCCACGGGCGACGCGCTGCTCTCGGGCTATTACCTTAATGAATTGCTGCTCACGCTGCTGGCGCGTGACGATCCGCACCCGACGCTGTTTGACGTTTATGCGCGTGTGGTCGAGGTGATCGCCAGCCAGCACGGCGAGGTGCTGCAGGCGGCGCTGCGCAGTTACGAGCTGCTGCTGCTGCGTGAGATTGGCCTTTTACCCCAGCTGGATGTTCAAACCATGACCTTGGCCGCCCTGCAGTCCGATGCGCGCTATTGCCTGGTACCCGAAGGGGGCCTGCGCCTGGCCCATGCGGACGACCGGGCCAGTCTGACGGGGGCGCAGTGGACGGATCTGCAGGCTGTACTGGCCGATAGAGCGCCGTTTACCAGCACGCTGCGCGCCTGTGCCCAGATGAGCGCCGAGCTCAAGCCCCAGTTGCGCGCGCTGCTGCACTACCATTGCGGCACCAAGACGCTGCGCACCCGGCAGATGATGATCGATATCCAGTCCTTTTAATTGAGCTGTTTCAACAGGTTTGCTTTGCCGCCATGACCCATCACCCGACCGCCCTGTCCGTCAACCTGAACAAAGTGGCACTGGTGCGCAACACCCGCCACCTGGGCATTCCCAGCGTCACCCGCGCAGCGACGTTGTGTTTGCAGGCAGGCGCCTCGGGCATCACGGTCCATCCCCGGCCCGACGCGCGCCACATCCGCGCGGGCGACGTGAGCGACCTGGCGCAACTTATGCAGGCCTGGCCGGAGCGGGAATTCAATATCGAAGGCAACCCGTTTCACAACCTGATGGACGTGGTGGGTGGGCTCGTGGCGCGCAAGCTGCCCGTGCACCAGGTCACTTTTGTGCCCGACGGCGAAGGCCAGTTCACCAGCGACCACGGCTGGAATTTCCCGCAAGACGCGCAGCGTCTTCGCCCCTTGATCGCCCAGGCGCGTGCCTGGGGCCTGCGGGTGAGCTTGTTCATGGACGCCGAACCTGCCGCCATGGCCGGTGCGCGCGAGGTGGGAGCGCACCGCGTGGAGCTGTATACCGAGCCTTTCGCTGCCGCCTGGGGTGGCCCGAAGCAGGTGGAACAACTGGACCGATTTGCCCAAGCGGCGCGCGTGGCCTTGAACCTGGGCCTGGGCGTCAACGCCGGTCACGACCTCAACCTGGACAACCTGGCCGCATTTGCACGCCAGGTGCCGGGCTTGAGCGAGGTTTCAATTGGTCACGCCCTGATTGGCGACGCACTGGAGCTGGGTTACGCCGGTGCGGTAATCGCCTATCTGCGCTGCCTGCGGCCATGATGTACGGCATAGGCACGGATATTTGCGACATTCGGCGCATTCGTGCCAGCCTGGAGCGCCATGGCGAGCGCTTTGCCGAGCGGGTGTTGTCGGAGCATGAATTGGCCACTTGGCGCGCGCGCAGCGTGCGCTGGCCCGAGCGCGGCGTGCGCTACTTGGCCACGCGCTTTAGTGCCAAAGAGGCGTTTAGCAAAGCCATTGGCTTGGGGATGCGCATGCCCATGACCTGGCGGCTGTGCGAGATTGCCAACCTGGCCAGTGGCGCACCGGTGGTCGTGCTCCACGGGGGCTTGAAAACATGGTTTGAGGCCCAAGGCCTGCACGCCCAAATTACCTTGAGCGACGAGACCAATTACGCCGTTAGCTTTTGCGTCGTTGAGGTCCGGCCCCCAGCCTAAAAGCCAGCCAGACCCGCATTTTTGAAACTACGAGAACGCCATGGCTATTCACGCGCCCTTGATCATCGACATCGCAGGCACTGCGCTCACAGCCATCGACCGCAAGCGCTTGCGCCATCCGCTCGTGGGCGGCATCATTTTGTTTTCGCGCAACTGGGAAAGTCGCATCCAACTCACCGCGCTGTGCCAAAGTATTAAGCGCGTGCGCTCCGACCTGCTGATTTGTGTGGACCACGAGGGAGGGCGGGTGCAGCGTTTTAAAACCGACGGTTTTACCCACCTGCCACCCATGCGCGCATTGGGGGAGATGTGGCTTGCCCCAGTGCAGGCCGGGCGCCGGGGTGGGCCGCTGGATGCCAGTCGCGCGGCCAGCGACTGCGGTTTTGTGCTGGGCGCTGAGCTGCGCGCCTGTGGCGTGGACCTGAGTTTTACGCCGGTGCTCGATCTGGACCATGGCGAAAGCAGTGTCATCGGTGACCGGGCTTTTTCGCGCGACCCGCGGGTGGTCAGTTTGGTGGCCAAAAGCCTGATGCACGGTTTGCTGCAAAGTGGGCTGGGCAACTGCGGCAAGCACTTCCCAGGCCACGGGTTTGTCAAAGCCGACTCGCACCTGGCCGTGCCACTTGACCGGCGCAGCCTCAAGGCCCTGATGGCAGACGATGCGGCCCCCTACGGCTGGCTGGGTAACGTGCTGCACAGCGTGATGCCCGCGCATGTTATTTATCCCAAAGTGGACAGTCGACCGGCCGGGTTTTCTTCGATTTGGTTGCAAGACGTCTTGCGCACGCGATTGGGTTTTGAGGGCGCGGTGTTTAGCGATGACCTCTCCATGGCCGGCGCGCGCGTGATCGAGGGGCAAGCGGTCAGTTACACCCAAGCCGCCATCGCTGCCCTGGAGGCCGGTTGTGACTTGGTTTTGCTGTGCAACCAATCCCTGCCGCAAACCGATGGCAGTGCCCCCTTGGATGAACTGATTGACGGATTGTCGCAGGCCCAGCTTAATGGCCTGTGGCGTGAAAGCGATCGCAGCGAAGAGCGTCGACGTGCGCTACTGCCAAGCAACGTGACACTTCCGTGGGATGCGCTCATGGTGCTGCCGTCCTATACGAACGCTTTGGATGGCTTAATTTGAGTTATCCCCTGGCCTCGCCGTCCCCAAGGCCCGGGGCCTGGGGTTACCGTGCTACGATTACCCCGTAGGAACCTTCCCCAGACCCATTCCACTTTAGGAACTAAAAAAATGAAAATCAAATCATTGATCGCAGCCTTGGCATTGGCTGGCATTGGTGCAGTGTCTTTTGCACAATTGGAGCCAGCGCCCGCACCAGCAGCTCCGGTCAAGGTGGAGAAAGCCAGCAAGAAAGATGCAAAAAAACATGCCCACAAGGTTTCTGTGAAGAAGCACAAAGTGGCAAAGCATAAAAAGCAAGCCGCCATGTAAGGTGCCGACGCCCAAAAAAAGGCCTTTTTGCAAGCAAGGATAACGGTTGTACTTGGCGCAGGCAGAACGGCAATTTGGCGAATAGCCGGATATTGGCGATTGCGGAAAACCCGAAAGAGAATTCTTTATTTGCCGCCTCAAGA
>CAIYQF010000339.1 GCA_903928325.1 uncultured beta proteobacterium
ACCCTATGAGCTGGCTTGAAAAACTCCTCCCGCCCAAAATTCAGCAAACTGATCCGGCGGATCGGCGGTCGGTGCCCGAGGGCTTGTGGATCAAATGCCCGAGTTGCGAGACCGTGCTTTACAAGTCTGATCTGGAGCAAAACCAGAACGTCTGCCCCAGCTGCAGCCACCACCACCGGATCGGTGCGCGCGCGCGCCTGAACGTGTTTTTGGACAATGAAGGCCGGTTTGAGATCGGCCAAGAGGTGCTGCCCGTTGATGCGCTCAAGTTCAAGGACAGCCGCAAATACACCGAGCGGCTCAAAGAAGCCCTAGAGAACACCGGCGAGACGGACGCACTCATCGTCATGGGAGGATCAGTGCACGGCGTGGGCCTGGTGGCGGCGTGTTTTGAGTTTGAGTTCATGGGTGGCAGCATGGGCTCGGTGGTAGGCGAGCGCTTTGTGCGCGGTGTGGAAGCGGCCATCGAACAAAAAGTGCCCTTTTTGTGCTTCACCGCCACCGGTGGCGCGCGCATGCAAGAAGGTTTGCTAAGCCTCATGCAAATGGCCAAAACCAATGCCGCCCTGACCCGGTTAGCGAAAAAAGGCCTGCCTTACATCAGCGTCCTGACCGATCCGACCATGGGCGGCGTGAGTGCGGGTTTCGCCTTTTTGGGCGATGTGGTGATCGCTGAACCCAAGGCCTTGATTGGCTTTGCCGGACCGCGGGTGATTGAGTCCACCGTGCGGGTAACCCTGCCCGAAGGCTTTCAGCGTGCCGAGTTTTTACAGACCAAAGGCGCGATCGACTTCATTTGCGACCGCCGCGAGTTGCGCAGAACCGTAGCCGAAACGCTGGCCATGCTGCAGCGCCAACCAACGGACGCGGTGCTCTGACCTTCAGGCCACGGCCATCAAGGCCATGCTCTGCAATGCGCCTGTGAGCAGCGACGCCACCTGGAGCAGTACCAGCAGCGCCAGCGGCGACAGGTCTACACCGCCCATCAGAGGCAGGTGACGGCGGATGGGCGACAGCAGGGGCGCCACCAGACGGTCCAGCAAATCTGACACCGGTGAGCGCGCCTGCACCCAGGACAGCAAGGCATAAATCATCACTAACCCGGTCACGCCCGAAATGGCGACCCGCAGCAGACCAAACAGGGCCAGAACCAGCACCACACCCATCCCCTGTGTAGCGCCTTGGAGTAGCCACAGCAGCAGGTATTGGGCCAGTTGCACTAGCAAGGCGGAAAGCAAACTCGCCACGTCCAAACTTGCCACCGTAGGCAACACCCGGCGCAAGGGCAAGACCAACCAGTCCGTGAGGGCAAACAGAAAAGGGCCCACCGGGTTACCGGTGCGCGCCGACATGGGGATGCGCTGTTGCTGCATATACAAGCGCAGTAGGCAAGCGCCGCATACCAAGCCGACGGCAACATCCAGTACAAGCGAAATGATTTGGTAAAGCATGGGCAGGCAAATGCGGTCCGAAGGTTGAAATACGGTGGGCGACCAGCGGTGCCGACGACTGGGCCCTGATCATAGCTTTAGCCACCCTCTTAGAATGGTGGGCTACACCCCATTGGCAGCGCGCGCCCCTGTGCGCTAGCGCGGTACCCTAGAACTGCATCGATCCATCCATGTCCGACAACCACCCCCTCGCCCCCGCCCTGCCCGACGAAAACCAGCTGATCCACGAGCGCCGGGAGAAGCTCAAGGTCTTGCGCGAGCGCCAGGCGGCAGGCTTGGGCGTGGCATTTCCCAACGATTACTCACCCAGCCACAAGGCGGCTGACTTGTTTGCCACCTACGATCCACAGACCACCGAGGCGCTGGCTGAGATGGGCGCCACCACCAAGGTGGCAGGGCGCATGATGCTCAAGCGCGTGATGGGCAAGGCCAGCTTTTGCACTTTGCAAGACGCCTCGTTTGGCCCCAGCGGCGGACGCATCCAGATTTATGTCAAGGGCGAAGAGCTTGGTGAGGCCTTGTACGAAGATTTCAAACACTGGGATTTGGGTGACATCGTCGCAG
>CAIYQF010000340.1 GCA_903928325.1 uncultured beta proteobacterium
CTTTTCTACCCTTTTAATCCGTTTGTCGTGGGTTCGACCCCCGCACGTCCCACCAAACAGTTTCTACCAAAATCATAATTTTGGTACGATACGCTTGAGGGTTTTTAGCTCAGTTGGTAGAGCAGCGGACTCTTAATCCGTAGGTCGCGAGTTCGAGCCTCGCAGAACCCACCACCATTTCTTGATTCTGCGCGAGCTGGTCTGCGTGCATTTAGCCTACTGCCATGATCCAAATATCCGATTCGGCGCACGCCCATGTTCACTTGATTGATCACCCACTGGTTCAACACAAGCTCACGCTAATGCGCAAGAAAGAAGCTAGCACCAACAGCTTTCGACGTTTGCTTGGAGAACTCAGCAGCTTGATGGCCTACGAAGTTACACGCGACATGGCTACGCAGGAAGTGGAGATCGAGACGCCGCTGGAGTCGATGCAAGCCAAAGTAATTGACGGCAAGAAACTGGTGTTTGTCTCCATCCTACGCGCAGGCAACGGCATTCTGGACGGCGTGTTGTCGGTAGTGCCAGGCGCGCGCGTAGGCCACATCGGCATTTACCGTGACCCTGCTACGCTACAAGCCGTGGAGTACTACTTCAAAATGCCCAAGGACATGCACGAGCGCGACATCATTGTGGTCGACCCCATGCTAGCCACGGGAAATTCCGCCTCTGCGGCCATTACCCGACTCAAGGCCTGCAATCCCAAGTCAATTAAATTCCTGTGCTTGCTTACCGTTCCACAGGGTATTAACACGCTGCACGAGGCGCACCCCGATGTGGAAATTTTCACTGCAGCCATAGACCGCGAGCTCAACGACCACGGCTACATACTGCCCGGTCTGGGCGATGCGGGTGACCGCATTTTTGGCACCCAGTAGCTAGCGTCGGCGTGCTGCGCGCACGCCGCCCAGGCCAGCTACTGACGACAGGACCCTCGACAAGCGACCTGAGTCAGATACCTCTACCGTGAACGTCATCCATGCAATGCCCTTGACGCTTTGGGTTTGCACGCCGATGACGTTCATTTTTTCTTTGGTAAAAACCTCCGAAATATCGCGCAGCAGGCCCTGGCGGTCGACCGCCTCAATGGCCACGTCCACAGGGTACACGTTTGCGTCCTTGTCCGCCGCATGGGCGCTGCCACCCCACTGTACGTCAATGACTCGGTCACCGCTGCGGTTAACCATGTTGCGCAGGTTGGAACAATCGGCTCGGTGCACGCTAACGCCTTTGCCACGGGCCACAAAGCCGCTGATCAGGTCCGGTGGTGCAGGCTTACAGCACTTGGCTAATTGGGTCATGAGCGAATCCACCCCGACCACCAACACGCCGCCTTTGCCAGAGCCACTGGTTTGGCGCGGCTTCTTGAGGTGCACGCCGTCGTCACTCGCGACGGGCTCGGGCGGGCGCAGCAAGGCTTCGATGGTGCGCAAGGAAAACTCGTCCTTGCCGACCACCTCAAACAGATCCTCGGCGGAGTTAAAACCCAGTTGCGCCGCCAAGTCGTCTAGTTTGATGGCGGTCTTACCCTCGCGCTGCAAAAGCTTTTCGACGGCCTCGCGGCCCTTGGCTACGGTTTCCCCCAAGGCCAGGGCATTGAAATAGGCACGCACTTTGGCGCGTGCCCGGTGGCTGACCAAAAAGCCCAGTTCCGGGTTGAGCCAGTCGCGCGATGGACCGCCCTCTTTCACGGTACTCACTTCCACCGTTTGGCCATTTTTCAGCACCGTATTCAAAGGCACCATGACACCGTCTACGCGGGCACCCCGGCAGCGATGTCCCAGCGTGGTGTGCACGCTGTATGCGAAGTCCACGGCTGTGGCGCCCTGGGGCAACTCAACGATCGCAGCGTCCGGTGTGAGCACATAGATGCGGTCGTCTAGCGCCGCATCCTGGGCTTGTGCACTTGGAATGATCGTTCCGGTACTCAACTCCCGCTCCCAGGCCAGCAACTGGCGTAGGACAGCAATCTTGGCCTCGTAGGCACCACTGGCATGTACCCCGGCATAGCCCTTGGCACCAGCTTCCTTGTAGGCCCAGTGGGCGGCCACGCCATGTTCGGAGTACTGGTGCATGGCCTGCGTGCGAATTTGCACCTCGATGGGCTCACCCTCGCCGTCACGCACCACTGTGTGCAGGGACTGGTAGCCATTGCCTTTGGGTTTGGCGATGTAGTCATCAAACTCGGCTGTGATCGGCGTGAAATGGCTATGTACCCAACTCAGCGCGGCATAGCAGTCCGGCACGGTGGGCACGATCACGCGCAGACCGCGAATA
>CAIYQF010000341.1 GCA_903928325.1 uncultured beta proteobacterium
CTAAGCATCGTTAAGGCGATTGTGGAGGCGCATAAGGGGAATATATCCGTGGAGAGCAGGCGCGGACAGGGGTCGACCTTTACGGTTCGTTTTCCCCCTGGGCGAGTGAAGCGGCAAGAACCAGGGGTTTAGAGCCCAACGCCCGTTCGCCGCAGCCACTGGCAAGGCACAATACGCCCAGCCATGTCAGTCCTCCAGAATTACCAAAATGAACTTCGCCTGCGCGGCTTTCAAAGTGACCCCGCGCAGCTGCATGCAGTGCAGTTGCTGGAGCGTTGCGCGTCCGACTGGGCGGCCTACAAAGACAAGCGGTCCAACAAGCTAAAAAAGCTCATTAACCGCCCGCCTTTGCCCCGTGGCGTTTACCTGTATGGCGGGGTAGGGCGGGGCAAGAGCTTCTTGATGGACTGTTTCTATGAGGCCGTTCCGCTAAAGCGCAAAACGCGCCTGCACTTTCATGAGTTCATGCGCGAGGTGCACCGCGAACTCCATGAGTTGCAGGGTACGGTCAATCCCTTGGACGTGCTCGGCCAGCGCATGTCGGAGCGTTTTAAGCTGATCTGCTTTGACGAATTTCACGTGGCTGATATCACCGACGCCATGATCTTGCACCGCTTGCTGTTGGCCTTGTTTGACAACGGCGTGGGTTTTGTGACCACCTCAAACTTCAAGCCTGACGACTTGTACCCCGCTGGCATGCACCGTGACCGCGTGCTACCGGCTATTGCCTTGCTCAACCAGGAAATGGAGGTGGTGAACGTTGATAACGGCGTCGATTACCGCCGCCAAACCCTGGAGCAAGTCGACCGATACCACATGCCCAATGGTGCGGCGGCGGACGCTGCGATGGCGCTGGCCTTTGACCGCTTGGCCGAATGCCAGGACGGTGACCCGGTGCTGCGAATCGAGGCCCGCCAGATTCGCGCCCGCCGCCGCGCAGGCGGCGTGGTTTGGTTTGACTTCAAGGAGCTGTGTGGTGGCCCCCGGTCGCAAAACGACTACCTGGAAATTGCCAGCCAATTCCACACCGTGCTGCTCAGCGATGTGCCGCTGATGCCGGTCAACCGCAGCTCGGAGGCCCGACGCTTTACCTGGCTGGTGGACGTGCTCTACGACCGCCGTGTCAAACTGGTGCTGTCCGCGCAGGTGGCGCCCGAGGCTTTGTATGTGGAAGGGCCGCTGGCGCATGAATTTGCGCGCACTGTTTCCCGGCTCAATGAAATGCAGTCGGCTGCATTTTTGGCTATGGACCGGCGGCACGTCGACACGCGACTGACATGAACCACCTAACCCTGGGATGGCCCCGTGTCCTTGTCTACTTCAGCATGGTGGTTTACCTGGCCGCCGGTGCACAAGAGCTGGGTGACTCTGCACACGATCAGCGAAACGCTATTGGTGCACAGCGCAAACAGCAAACGGCCGTTTATGACCTGGCAGAACGCGCGTGTTACGAGCGCTTTGCCACCAGCAGCTGTTTGATCGACGTCGCACGCCAGCGCCGCGCTATGCTGGCCGACTTGCAGCGCCAGGAAGCCCTACTGGATACGGCCGACCGCCAATTGCGTGCCCAGGAGCAGCGCAAAAGCCTCCAAGCGCGGCAAGACGAAGCGATAGCGCGCGAACAAGCACTGGACCTGCTGGACATTGAGCGATCGGAACAAGAAAAACGGGACCAGCAGGCCGAAAAAGTGCGCCAACACGCCGCGCAGGCGCAAGCATTGCCGGGTGCTGCGGCGCCCGCAGTGCGTGCCGACCAGGGCTTGACACCCGAGCAGCGTGCCGCCAACCAAGCGGCGTTTGACCGCAAGCAAGCCGAGGCAGCACGCCGTTTGGCGCAGCGCAAGCAGGCGGGCGGGCAAGCCACCAGCGACGATTTACCTCTGCCTGCGCCAGCGGTGTCCCGCTAGGGGCCGGTTGGCTCTGTAGCGTGCCCCCGCAAGACCTGCAAACGATGACACTTGCCCAGGCCGTGGCCGCAGAGTTTTTGCCAACGGCGGGTTTGTCACGGTTGATCCCAGGGTTTCGGGCGCGTCCTGGGCAAACCGAGATGGCGCTGGCGGTGGCCCAGACCCTGCAAGACGGGGGCGTGCTGGTGGTCGAGGCGGGTACTGGCGTGGGCAAGACGCTGGCCTATCTGGTGCCGGCCTTGCTCAGCGGGGAAAAAGTCTTGTTTTCCACGGCCACCAAGGCATTGCAAGACCAGCTTTTTTTGCGCGACATTCCGTTGGCTCTGGCGGCGCTGGGTTTGCCCGTGCGTTTGGCCTTGCTCAAGGGCCGAAGCAGCTACCTGTGCGCCCAGCGCCTGTCCCACGCCCGCCAGGAAACCCAGGCCTTGACGGCGCTGGACCTGCGCTTGTTGGCGCGCATCGAAGACTGGTCCTTGGCCACCCGAGTGGGTGATATGGCCGAGGTAGCTGAACTTGACGAGCAATCCATCGTCCTTCCATTGGTTACCTCGACTCGCGAGAACTGCTTGGGCGCAGGTTGCCCGCAGATCACCAACTGCCACACCGCACAGGCGCGCCAACATGCTCTTGGAGCGGACCTGGTGGTGGTGAACCACCACCTGTTTTTTGCCGACTTGGGTGTGCGCGCATCGGGGGTGGCCGAATTGCTGCCCAGCGTTCGCACCGTGGTGTTCGATGAGGCGCACCAGCTCAATGACATTGGCATCCATTTTTTCTCCCAGCAATGGAGCACGGGTCAAGTGCTAGCTTTGGCCCATGACTTGGCGGCCCAGTCGCTGGGTCTGGCGCGGGGTCTGGTCGATTGGATGGGCTTGCATGCGGACTTGGTACACGCAGCTCAGGCTTTGCGTACCTTGTGGGGGGGCGATGCGCTGCCTGGTACGCGCACGTGGGTGGGGGACATCCCGGCCGATGTGGAGCCCGCACGGTGGCAGTCGGGTGCCGGGCGCTGCTTGCAGGCGCTCCATGCGGCGGCCAGCGCCTTGGACGCTGTCTGCGCGCTCGACCCCCTGTTTGTTGCCTTGGCAGGGCGGTGCGACGCATTGGATCAGGCCTTGTGTGGGTTTTTGAAGCCCACGCCGTCCGGACAAGTTCGTTGGGTGGAGTGGGGCGCGAATCTGCGTTTGTCGCAGTCGCCCTTGACCATTGCCGAGCCTTTGCGCGACTTGGTTCAACCCGGCGCGGTGTCCGACGGGTCGACTAAGTCCTGGGTTTTTACGTCGGCAACCTTGGGTACGGACGCGCAACTCGGCTGGTTTGTGGATACCTGTGGGCTTGAAGGCGCGCGGGTATTGCGCGTGGCGAGCCCCTTTGACTACCCGGCGCAAAGTGCGGTTTATGTTCCGAGCGACTTTCCAAAGCCCCAGGATTCCCAGCACAGCGCCCGTGTGGCGGACCTGGCAGCGCATGGTGCGGGTGTCTTAAACGGCCGCACCATGGTGCTGACTACCACCCTGCGCGCGATGCGCGCCATTGCCGACGCCCTGCGGGACAACTTTGCAGCCAGCGGGCAGCGCATCAAGGTACTGGTGCAAGGCCAGGCGCCCAAGCGCGCTTTGTTGGATCAGTTTGCGCAGGCCGCAGTGTGCACTGGGGCCTCTGGCTTGGAAACACGGGGCTGCGTATTGGTGGCAACAGCGTCGTTTTGGGAAGGCATAGACTTGTCCGGCGATGCCCTGGAACTGCTAGTGATTGACAAACTTCCCTTTGCGCCGCCGGACGATCCCTTGGTTCAAGCCCGCGCCAAGGCCCATGTGGAAGCAGGAGAAAACGCATTCAAGCGCTTGCATCTGCCCCAGGCTGCCATCGCACTCAAGCAAGGGGCGGGGCGCCTGATTCGCAGCGAGGCCGACCGTGGGATTTTGGTGGTTTGTGACGTGCGACTGGCCCAGATGGGCTACGGAAAAAAGCTGATGGAAGCATTACCGCCTATGCGCCGCTTGCGCGATGAAGACCAGTGGCACCAAGCGCTTGAAGCTTTGCGCAAGGCCTAAAGCCTAGTAGAACTTAAACCAGCCCTGGTCATCGGGTTGGGTGTTAACGGCTAAAAATTTGGAAGCGGGGTAGGTGAGCTCCAGCACGCGCCGGGCGTCGTCGCGCAGGCGTTCCATGCCCAACGCGTCGTAGGCCTTGTAAATAATGAATAAAGCCTCTTCCACGGCTGGGACATCGCGGTAGTCTGTGACCGCCGTTTGGGCCCGGTTAATCGCCGCAACATAGGCGCCCCGGCGGAAGTAGTACTTGGCGACATAAACCTCGTACTTCGCCAGCGACTGCACGATAAACCCCATGCGCTGCAATGCGTCGGGTGTGTAGCGGGAGTTGGGGAAGCGCGTACTGAGTTCCTTGAACGCTTCAAACGATTCTTTGGCAGCTTTTTGGTCACGTTCGGCCAGGTCCTGACCTGTGTAGTTGCCAAAGATGCCTAAATTTTCATTGAAGTTGGTCATGCCTTTGAGGTACAGCGCGTAGTCCATCGCTGGGCTGGCGGGGTGCAGCCGCATAAACCGGTCAATCGTGGCCGCCGCCAAGGCCGGTTCCGATGATTTGTAATGGGCGTACGCTTTGTCTACTTGGGCTTGCTGGGCCAGCGGGGTCCCGGCGGCGCGGGCTTCGAGCTTTTCGAGCAGAGGAATGGCTTTGTCCCAGCGCCCTGCGGTCATTTCGTCTTGTGCTTCGGAATACAGCGCAGCGGGACTCAAGCCCACCGTTTTGTCCAACGGGGCGGTTGAGCAGCCCGTCATCAACATTGCACTCCCCGTCAGCAGCACAGCGTAAACGACCGATAATTTGACTCTCAACATCATGAACACTTTCTTAGACCAAGGCCTTGCGATTATATCGGCCACCCCCTCCGCGACGCTGGACGAAGGTGATGCTGTTGATGAGGTCTTGAGCGATGCGTCCGAGACGCGCCAAGGGGAGGTTGCCGTGGCGCAGCACGGCGATCGCCTGGATCGCGCATTGACCCACCTGGCCCCCGAGTTTTCGCGCAATTACCTGCAACAGCTCATTGACGCCGGTTGGGTGCAGATCAACGGCCAGGTGGTGCGCAAGCACGCGCACAAGGTCCGGGCCGCCGATGTGCTGACACTGGAGTTGCATCCGACCCCGCAAAGCCAGGCGTTCAAGCCGCAAGCCATGGACTTGGTGGTGATGTACCAAGACCCCCATATTTTGGTTATCGATAAGCCCGCAGGGATGGTGGTGCACCCGGCGCCGGGAAATTGGAGTGGCACATTGCTCAACGGCCTGTTGGCCCTGGACGAGAAAATGGTTGCCATGCCCCGCGCGGGCATCGTGCACCGTCTGGACAAGGACACCAGTGGCCTGATGGTGGTGGCCCGTACCCGGCAGGCTATGGACGCGCTGGTGGCGGCCATTGCTGTGCGCTCGGTCAGCCGCCAATACCTGGCGGTGGGGCATCGCACGTGGTCGGGCAAGCCATCGGTGTGCGTGGACGCCCCCATGGGCCGCGACCCCCGTAACCGCTTGCGTATGGCGGTTGTGGATTTGCTCAAAACCCCAGGCAAAACCGCCAAAACCGATATCCATTTTGTAGCCAATACGGTGGACGGCTGCCTGGTGCGTTGTGTGCTTCACACGGGGCGCACGCACCAGATTCGGGTGCACATGGCTTCCATCGGCCACCCGCTGGTGGCGGACAAGGTGTACGGCGGGACGGACCGCGATGGGATGGTGCGCCAAGCACTGCACGCTTTTCGCCTGGCCTTTGACCACCCGGTAACAGGTGCTGCGCTGGCCTTTGAGTCACCTGTGCCAGCGGACTTCGAACACCTCTTGAAAACATGGGGTCTCAGTTACAATAGCCCTACCCGTTGAACCCGCGTGAGCGAATGCCAACGCGGCCCCTAGCGCCATCGCTAGCGCTGCCATCCCACTGGGAGCCCATTCACAACGCCCGTCTCGCCGCTCTGGCGAGCCCCACGCCCGGAAATTTGCATGATCAACACGGTCGAAGCAATGCGAGTCCTTGAGACCGCCTTGATGTGTGCGCAACAGCCCCTGTCATTGCGCGATATGCGTACGCTCCTTCTAGAGGAGATCAGTGACGATGCCCTCAACCAAATGCTAGGCGACCTGGGCACGCAATGGGCCGACAAAGGTGTGGAGTTGGTGCCAGTGGCCAGCGGCTGGCGTTTCCAAAGTCGGCCTGAAATGCGCCCGTTTTTGGATCGATTGCATCCCGAAAAGCCGCCGCGTTACACCCGCGCCACCCTGGAGACGCTGGCCATCATCGCTTACCGCCAACCCGTTACGCGTGGCGACATGGAGGATATCCGGGGCGTCACCATCAACTCCTTGTTGATCAAACAGCTCGAAGACCGGGGCTGGGTCGAGGTCATCGGTCACCGCGAGGCGCCGGGGCGACCGGCGCTTTTTGCCACGACCAAGCAATTTTTGGACGATCTGGGGCTGGCCAGCCTGAGCGCTTTGCCCGCGCTCGAGCCGGTGGGCCAACGCGCTACCGAGGCCATGGCCGACGGTGTCGTGGCTGCCTCCACGCCGCTTGATGGGCTGGCCATGGTGCTGCCGCCCGGTCTGGTCAGCGACTCGGATATGGACGCGCAATCCGTCCCAGTGGAGTCGCACCCGGAAACAGCCGGTGCAGACCGCAACCCCACACCTGATTTTTTTGACAGCGCGCAAGCGCCTGCTTCCCATGAATGACATTGATCCTGCCGCGTCAGATGAACCCTCCACCGAGCCCTTGAGCGCCGCATCGCATGCGCCAGGTCCCGTGGTGATGGCCGACGCCGCGCCGATTGCGCCGGGCAGCCTGTTCGACCAGGTCGTCTCGGGCGCGTTCGATGCCGAAGACGCCTCGCTGGAAGTCACCCCGCCCAAGCGCATCCTGACGCCCATGGCCGAGACGCCCAAGCTGCACAAAATCCTGGCCCAAGCCGGCATGGGCTCGCGCCTGGAGATGGAGCAGCTGATTCTCGAAGGCCGCATTTCGGTAAACAACGAGCCGGCCCATATCGGCCAGCGCATCCAGTTTGGCGACCACATCAAGGTCAACGGCAAGCCCATTCGCTTCCGCGTTGACCCGCCACCACCGCGCGTCATCGCTTACCACAAGCCGGTGGGCGAGGTCGTCACCCACGACGACCCGCAAAACCGCCCCACGGTGTTTCGCCGCCTGCCCAAGCTCAACCAGGGCAAATGGCAGTCGGTCGGGCGCTTGGACCTCAATACCGAAGGCCTGTTGCTGTTTACCAGCTCCGGCGAGTTGGCCAACAATTTGATGCATCCCCGCTTTGGCTTGGTGCGCGAATACGCGGTGCGGGTGCTGGGGTCGCTGAGCAAAGAAGAAAAGCAGATGCTGCTCGACGGCGTCAAGTTGGACGACGGCATTGCGCAGTTCGGCTCCATCGAAGCCGGTGGCGGCGAGGGCAGCAACTGCTGGTACCGCGTCACCATCTCTGAGGGCCGCAACCGTGAAGTGCGGCGCATGCTCGAAGCCGTGGGCCACGCGGTGAGCCGCCTGATTCGCATTCGCTACGGTGCCATGCTGCTGCCGCGCGGCCTCAAGCGTGGCGCCTGGATGGAGCTGGACGAAACCGACATCGCGGCTCTGGTGCAGGCCGCTGGCAGCGCGGGTGCCGGCAATGACGGCGTAGAGCGCGTGCGCACAGCCGAAGGCGCAGGCCGTCCCGCTCCCCGAGGCCCCGGCAACCGTCGGGGCGGGCCGCCTACGCCGCGCGGTGCCCAACGCGCTGGCGCAGGTCGCGGGCCGGGCGCTGGGCGCAGTGGCGCACCATCACCGGTCGGCAAAGCGGGTGGTGTCGCGGCGCAGCCCGATCCCCTGAAAACATCGGTGGGCTACATCGGCGCCGACAGCCTGTCACGCCAGCGAAAACAAGAGGCGCAGCGCCAGCGCAGCGGCCCCGGTGGCCAACGCCGCACAGGGCGCAGCCGCTAGGGCTAACTGCTAAACTCGCACGCTTTGCCACGCAGGGTGGCGAATCATTCATTACGAAGGTTGAAGTAACACCATGGCTATCGAACGCACACTCTCCATCATCAAGCC
>CAIYQF010000342.1 GCA_903928325.1 uncultured beta proteobacterium
AGGCCTGGCGACTCGATGCCAAACAGGTTGACCAAACCTGCCACGCCGTGGTCGATTGGCGCTTGAATGCAAAAGTCAGCCGCCGACGCGCCTGACCCGCTGATCTTGGGGCGTATGCCCGCGTAGCCAGGCAGCAAAGCCCCGTCGGGCAAGCCCGGCCAATACTGGCGCACTGCGGCGTAAAACGACGCGCCCCGGGCCGGATCTACCGTTAAATGGTCAGGCCCGTCCACCCACTCCACATCCGGTCCAAACTTGGCTTGGCCGCCGAGGTCCAGCGTCAGGTGCACGCCAAGGCCGGCAGCCTCGGGCATCGGGTAGACCAAATGCCGAAACGGCGTGCGGCCGACAAGGGTGAAGTAGCTGCCTTTGGCGTAATACGGCGTAGGCACCCGCTCGGGCGCCAGCCCGCCAAAGCGCCGCGCCAGTGTGGGCGCCGACAAACCGGCCGCATTGACCACGGTGCGCGCCGCCAGCACGGTCCCATCTTGCGTGCGCACCAGATGCCGCTGTTCGCTGGCCGCACAGAGTTCTACCCTGTCCACTGGCGTGTTGAGCACCACCTGGCCCCCCGCGTTCTCCAGGTCGGCTTGCAGGGACAGCATCAGCGCATGGCTGTCCACAATGCCGGTGCTGGGCGAGAGCAAGGCGCCGTGGCAGGCCAGCTCTGGTTCCAAGGCTTGCGCCTGCGCACGGTCAAGCCACTGCAAATCGTCCACCCCATTTGCCAGCGCTTTGGCTTGGGTGGCGTGCAGGGTGTTTATCTGGTCTGGCGTGCAGGCCACCAGCAACTTGCCGCAGCGCTGGTGCGCAATGCCCCGCGCGGCCAGATAGGCATAAAGCTGCTGGCGCCCTTGCACGCACAAACGTGCCTTGAGGGAGCCTGCGGGGTAGTAAATACCGGCGTGGATGACCTCACTGTTGCGCGCGCTCACGCCCGTGCCAATCGCATCGGCGGCCTCCAGAACCCAGACCTCGCGCCCTGCCAGCGCCAGGCTGCGTGCCACCGCCAGGCCAACGACTCCGGCGCCGATCACCACGGTGTCCGCCGGCTCTGGAGCCAAAACTGCTGCATTCATGCTATTTTCCTTGCTGCGTCGCTGAGGGTCCAAGTTAACCACAGGGCAGAGCACCGGCCAAAGGGTCCGGATGGCCCGCAAACTGGGCACAATGGCCTCAGGATGCGCCCCTAGCGCGCCACACACCGCGCCACCAACCCGCTTGCAAGGACACGCCCCGTGTACATCACCGTCAACAACGCCCCACTGTTTGTCTACACCGCAGGCAAAACCTACGATCCGCAAAAGCCCAGCGTCGTATTTATCCATGGCGTGCTCAATGACCACAGCGTCTGGATTTTGCAAAGCCGCTATTTCGCCAACCATGGCTACAACGTCTTGGCCATAGACCTCCCCGGCCATGGCAAAAGCGGGGGCGAGGCGCCGCAAACTGTAGAACAGGGGGCGCAAACGGTCATCGCGCTGCTTGACGCTGTGGGTGTGCCGCAAGCCGCCCTCGTGGGCCACAGCTTTGGCTCGCTGATCGCGCTCGAGGGGACCGCCCAAGCGCCAGGCCGGGTTAGCCAGCTGGCCTTGCTGGGAGCCGCTTTTCCGATGCGCGTGTCGGCTGTGCTGCTTGACACCGCAGTGCAAACCCCTTTGCTGGGCATTGACATGGTGACGCGCTTGTCGCTGTCGATGATGGCGCCACCGCCCTCGACCCTGGGGCCGGGAACCTGGCTTTACGGCACCAGCCGGGCCTTGCAGCGCCGCATATGGGCGGGCAACACAGAAACCAATGTCTTCTACCGTGGCTTCAAGGCCTGCGACAGCTACCAAAACGGCCAACAGGCCATGGAGCAGGTGCAGTGCCCCACCCTCTTTCTGCTGGGTCAACAGGACCAGATGACGCCGCCCAAAGCCGCGCAGTCGCTTGTAAAACGGGCGCGCCACGGGCAAGTGCAGATGGTGGCCAGTGGACACGCCTTGATGGAAGAAGCTCCCGACGCAGTCTTAGACGCCCTGTGGGGCTTCTTGCGCTCCACAGCCGCCGCGTCCGACCCTGTGACGCACGCCTAAGAGCCGCCCAGGCGTTCCCCTAGGCCTTGGCGTGGCGCAGGTGGCGCACGGCCAGCAGCAGCGCCAAGCCACCAATGGTGCAAAAGCACAAAAACGACCAGTTGGCGATGGAGCCGCCCAAAAACGTCCAATCCACCACCGAGCAGTCGCCACTGCCTTTGAACACCATGGGAATGACGCGCTGCAGCGGAAAGTTTTCAATCATTCCGTACAGGTCGCGCCCGCAGCTCAGGGCCTGGGGCGGATACCACTGCAACCAGCTTTGGCGCGCTGCAACAAAAGCGCCAAAGCCGCACACCACCAGCAGGACGACACCCGAGCTGACATGGGCCAGGCGCGACGTGCGCGTGGCCAACCATGCCGCTACCAGCGCCACCAGCACCAG
>CAIYQF010000343.1 GCA_903928325.1 uncultured beta proteobacterium
CGGACTGGAAGCGGTGCACTACTATGACCCACCGAACTTCACCTTCCCCTTTGGTATTTACCTGTGCGTGGTGGACATCGACAAGGGAACGGGCGAGACCAAAATCCGCCGCTTTTATGCGCTCGACGATTGCGGCACGCGCATCAACCCGATGATCATCGAAGGCCAGATCCATGGCGGCCTGACCGAAGGTTTTGCCGTGGCCATGGGCCAGTTGCTGTCTTTTGACAAGCAGGGCAACATCCAAGGCAATACGCTGATGGACTACTTCCTGCCCACCGCGGTGGAGACGCCGCACTGGGAGACCGACCACACCGTCACGCCATCGCCGCACCACCCTATTGGTGCCAAAGGCGTGGCAGAGTCGCCCCACGTGGGCAGCATCCCAACGTTTACCAGTGCCATGGTGGACGCGTTTGCCCACCTGGGCGTGACGCACTTCAACATGCCCCACTCGGCCTACCGCGTGTGGCAGCAGCTCAAGGCTTCTGGCATCGCGAGTTAATTTTTTCGTCATCGAGAGGGCGGATGCGGCGCGCTGCATCCGCCCCTGTTTTTTAGAGAGTTCCCATGGAAGTAGTTTTAGACAAGCAGTACCCGGTGTCCGCCGGAGTAGATGCCGCCTGGACGGTATTGGCCAATATGAACGAGCTGGCCACCTGCATGCCCGGCGCGCAAATCACCTCCGAAATTGACGCCACCCACTTTACAGGCAGCGTGCGCGTCAAGGTGGGGCCCGCCGTGGCTGCCTTTGCTGGCACGATCGAAATCTTGGCCCTCGACCCGGCCACCCGCACGCTCAAAATGATGGGCAAGGGTGCCGACAAGGGCGGCTCGTCCGCGTCCATGGAGCTCACCGCCAACCTGGTGGCCATTGACGCCAGCAGTTGCACACTAGTGGGCCACGCCGAAGTCATCGTCAACGGCAAGTTCGCCCAGTTTGGCGGGCGCATGATGGGCTCGGTGTCCGACATGATCTTGGCGCAGTTTGCGGATGTGTTTTCGCAAAAAGCGGCCGTGGTGCAAGCCGCCTTGGCGCCCGCTGCCAGCGCTGCCCCCGCACCGGGCGAGAGCGCCGCACCCGTGGCCGCAGCAGCGCCAGCGCCGCAAGCGCCGGTGGTAGCGCAAGAGTTCAACGCCCTGGGCCTGGTTTGGGCGCTGGTGAAGAGCTTCTTTGCCAACCTGTTTGGCGGCAAGCGCTAAGGCCCAACCACGCCCATGAGCACCGCCACCGATCTGGCTTCGCCCCAGGGCTTGCGCGAGCGCCTGTTTCATGCAGGCTACATCGCCGACGAAGACCTCGCCAGCCTGGTTTGGATGGGCTTGTCGCTGGAGCGCCCACTCTTGCTCGAAGGAGAAGCTGGCGTGGGCAAAACCGCCATCGCCAGCGCCTGCGCCCGTGCACTGGGCCGCCCGCTGCTGCGCCTGCAATGCTACGAAGGCCTCGACCTGAGTCAAGCGGTCTACGAGTGGAACTACAGCCGCCAGTTGCTGGAAATCCGCATGACCGAAGCGGGCCAGGGTGACCGCGCGGCGCTGCGCGACAACCTGTTTTCGGAAGCTTTTTTGCTGGAACGTCCGCTCTTGCAGGCCATACGCTGCCCCGAGCCCTGCGTGTTGCTGATCGATGAGATCGACCGCGCCGATGAGGCTTTTGAGGCTTTTTTGCTGGAGATGCTGTCCGAATACCAGATCAGCGTTCCCGAGATTGGCACCCTGCGCGCGGTCAGCAAGCCCCTGGTGATTTTGACCAGCAACGGCACGCGCGACCTCTCGGACGCGCTGCGCCGGCGCTGCCTGTTTCACTTTGTGGACTTTCCTACCCTGGCGCGCGAGACGCAAATCGTGCGCACCTTGGTGCCCGAGGCGGCCAGCCGCCTGGTGGAAGAGTGCGTGGCCTTTGTGCAGCGCCTGCGCAAGGAAGACCTGGACAAAACCCCCGGCGTGGCCGAAACCCTGGATTGGGTGCGCGTGCTCTTCAAGCTCGGCCACAGCGAGCTGCCCATTGATCCGCAACTGCTGATGCCCTCGCTGGCGGCGCTGCTGAAAACCCGCAATGACCGCTGGCAAGTTACTGCGGAGCGCGTAGGCAAATTGATGGACGGACCGCGCATGGGCCAGGACGCGGGCGTTGCCGCCGCGCTGAAATAGGCGCTATGGCCGCTGCGCCGGGCGCTGACCCTCACAAGCAACCCAAAGTAGCAGCAGCCGCCGATCCGCGCGAGCAGATCGGCGAATTCGCCCACTACCTGCGCCAGCACGGTTTTGCGCTCGGCTATGCCGAAGTGGAGTTGATGGTGCAGTCCGCCGCCGCGCTGCCCCTGGCGCAGTGGCCGCGCACCCAAGCGCTGTGGCGGGGTATTGCCAGCGGCAGCCAGACGCAGTGGCGCAAATACCCGGACCTGCACCAGGCCTTCTGGTTCCCGCACAAGGTCAAGGGCAGCACCCGCAGCTCAGGTCTGACCCAGCGCGCGCGCTCCTTGCCCGAGCTGGTGCAGCAAATGCACCAGGACATGGCCCAGCATTCCGGCAACACCGCACCCGGCCAAGCCCAACCCACCGTGGGCCTGGCCGACGACAACGCTGCCGGTGACCTGGAAGAAAGCAGCGGCCCGCAACGCGCCCAAGGCGGTGCCAGCACCACCGCGCCACTGGACCAGCGCGACTTTGCCGAGTGGATGCCTGGCGACATGGACCGCTTTGAGCCCATGGTCAAAGCGCTGAAAAAACGCCTGCGCGCCCAGTTGCTGCGCCGCCTGCAGCCTACTGGCGACCGGGGCACGGTGCACCTGCGCCGCTCGCTGCGTGGGGCGCTGGCCAGCGGTGGCGAGGTGGTCAAGCTCGCGCGCGTACAGCGCCAGCGCCGCCAGCCGCGCGTGGTGGTGCTGGTGGACGTGAGTCGCTCCATGGAAGTGCACGCCCAGTTTTACTTGCGCCTGTCCCGTGCCTTTGTAGAGGTGATGGACGCGCGCGCCCTGGTGTTTCACACCAGCGTGGCCGACGTCACGCCGCTGATGAAGCGGCGCAGCGAGCGGGTGCAAGAAAAGGTCAACGCCGTCACCTTCGGCTTCGGCGGCGGCACCCGCATTGCCAGTTGCTTGCAGACCGCCTTGCGGCTGCACCTGGACCGCCGGTCTTTGCAGCGCGGCGACCTGTTTATGGTGTTCAGCGACGGCTACGACACCGACCCGCCCGATGACCTGGCGGCGGTGCTCGCCCAGGTGCGCGCGCGCGGCGCCCGGGTGTGCTGGCTGCACCCTACGGTGCAAGTGCCGCAGTCCGAGGCCATGCTGCGCGCCGCCCCGCAGGTCAACCGCTTTTTTGCGGCCCATAATTTGGCCAGCCTGGCGCGTCTGCCCGATGTGCTGCGCAGCGCCTGAACTTTTTTCAACCGATTACAGGACTATTGCCATGGGATGCTTACTCAAACAAGGCGGCGGTTTGTACGCTCGCCTGCGCGTGGGC
>CAIYQF010000344.1 GCA_903928325.1 uncultured beta proteobacterium
AATCATCGAAAACGGCACGGCTGTGGGCGTGCGCACCGAATTTGGCGAGATCCGCGCCGACATGGTGGTCAACTGCGCCGGTATGTGGGCGCACGAACTCGGCGCCCGGGCCGGCACCACGGTGCCGCTGCACGCGGCCGAGCATTTCTACATCGTCACCGAACCCATGCCAGGCCTGCATTCCAATATGCCGGTGCTGCGCGACCCCGATGGCTGCGCCTATTTCAAAGAAGACGCGGGCAAGCTGCTGGTGGGCTGGTTTGAGCCGGTGGCAAAGCCCTGGGGCATGAAGGGCATTCCAGAGACCTTCAGTTTTGACTCGTTGCCCGACGACCTGGAGCACATCGAGCCGCTTTTGACCGCCGCCATGCACCGCACCCCGGCGCTGGAAAAAACCGGTATCAACCTGTTTTTCAACGGCCCCGAGAGCTTCACCCCCGATGACCGCTACCTGCTGGGCGAAACGCCCGAGGTGCGCAATTTGTTTGTCGCGGCGGGCTTCAATTCGATCGGCATTCAGTCTGCGGGCGGTGCGGGCAAGGTGCTGGCCGACTGGATGCTTGACGGCCACCCGCCCATGGACTTGTGGGACGTAGACATTCGCCGCGCCATGCCCTTCCAGCGCAACCGCAGCTACTTGCGCGACCGCACGGTGGAAACCTTGGGCCTGCTGTACGCCATGCACTGGCCGTTTCGCCAGCCCGAGACCGCGCGTGGCGTGCGCCGCTCCATATTGCACGACCGTCTGGCCGCACGCGGCGCCTGCTTTGGCGAAGTGGCTGGCTGGGAGCGTCCCAACTGGTACGCCCCGCCCGGCGTCAAGTCCGAGTACGAATACAGCTACGGCCGCCAAAACTGGTTTGACTATTGCGCCGCCGAGCACAACGCGGTACGCAACGCCGTGGGCCTGTTTGACCAGTCCTCGTTTGCCAAATTTGTGGTGCAGGGCCCGGACGCTGAGAAGGTGCTCAACCACATCTGCGCCAACAACGTGGCAGTTCCCGTGGGCAAGGTGGTTTATACCCAGTGGTTGAACGAGCGCGGTGGCATCGAGGCCGACCTGACCGTCACCCGCGAGGCGCCCGACCGCTATTTGGTGGTGACGGCAGCGGCCACGCAGACGCGTGACTTTGCCTGGCTGCAGCGCCAGATTCCTGCCGATGCCCGCGCCATGGGCACCGACCTGGGCGCCAGCATGGCGGTGCTGGGCCTGATGGGCCCGCGTTCGCGCGAACTGCTGCAGCGCCTGAGCGACGCTGATTTCTCGAACGAAGCCTTTCCTTTTGGCACCTCGCAGACCATTGACCTGGCTTACGCCCGCGTGCGCGCCAGCCGTATTACCTATGTGGGCGAGCTGGGCTGGGAGCTGTATGTGCCGGTGGAATGCGCCAGCGGCGTGTTTGACGCTCTGATGCGCGAAGGCGAGCCCCTGGGACTGCGCCTTGCGGGCTACCACGCGCTCAATTCGCTGCGCATGGAAAAAGGCTACCGCCACTGGGGCCACGACATCAGCGACGAGGACACGCCGCTGCAAGCCGGTCTGGGTTTTGCCGTGTCCTGGAAAAAGCCCAACGGCTTTTTGGGCCGCGAGGCGCTGCTCAAACAAAAGGAAGAGGGCATCACCCGCAAGCTGCTGCAATTTGCCTTGCACGACGCCAATGCCTTGCTCTACCACAACGAGCCCATTTGGCGCGACGGCGCCATCGTCGGGCGCATTTCCTCGGGCATGTTTGGCCACGCTTTGGGCCAATCTTTAGGCATGGGCTATGTGGAACTGGGTGCATTCGCCGGGTCAGACGCCGGTTTGCTGGCAGCCAGCTATGCGATTGAAGTGGCCGGCGTCAAAGTGCCCGCCACGGCCTCGCTGGCGGGCTTTTACGACCCGCAAAGCCTGCGCGTGAAAGGCCTTTGAATGGCCCTCCAGGCCGCTCGGCTGTCGGGATATGGCGATGCGCCCGCCGTGGTGCAAGACGTGGACCCCAGCCAGGCCATTGGCGAGCAGTTGCGTGAGCTGCGCCTGGTGAAAAACCTGACCTTGCGCGAGGTCGCCGAAAAAGCGGGCATTTCAGTGGGATACCTGAGTCAGCTCGAGCGCAACCACTCGCGCTTGCCCATTGGCGTGCTCAAGCGCATCAGCGACGCGCTGGGCGTACACATGAACTGGTTTTTCCAGCAAAGTACCGAGGGCGACGCCACCGAGCGTGACGTGGTGGTTCGCAGCAACAACC
>CAIYQF010000345.1 GCA_903928325.1 uncultured beta proteobacterium
ACGCGGTGCGCAGGCCGGTAAACGAACCCGGCCCGCTGCCAAAGCAAATTGCATCCAGATCGGCCAGGCGCAGGTCGGCCTGACGCAACAAGCCCATGATGGCGTTGATCAGGCTGCTAGAGGCTTGCGCGCCGCCGGGGCCGCTGTGCTGCCACACCTGCTGCTGCGCGCCTGTGCCACGGCCCACGGCCAGCGCGAGCGCGTCGGTACTGGTGTCAAAGGCCAGCAAGTTCACTGCGCGCCCTGGGTTGCGGCGGCAGGTGCCGCGCGGGCCGCCACCTTGCGCACGCCAAACACAATGCCGGCACTCACCAGCGCCAGGCCCGCCAGCACGTTCCATGGCAGCGGCTCGCCCAAAAACAGCGCTGCCGACAGCGCCGACAAGCCCGGCACCACGGCCGTAATCATGGTCGAGCGCACCGGCCCAAAGTGCTGAATCATCTTGGTAAAGCCAATGCCCGACACCACCACCGAGCCCACGCCTTGAAAACCCATCTGGAACAACACTTCGCGCCAGGGTGCGGCAAACACATGGCCCCCCACCCAGCCGCCCAGCACCAGCACGGTGTAGACCGGCACATAGACCACAAAAGCCATGGCGGTGACCGCAATCGTGGCGCGCACTGCGTCGAGTGAATAGCGGCGCACCAGCACGCTGTAGACCGACCAGGCCATGGCCGCGCTGATAAACAGCAGGTCGCCGCGCCACACGCCGCTGCCGTCAAAGGCGTGCAAAAGGCTGGCGCCACCCACCAGCACATCGCCACCCACAATCAGCGCCAGCCCCAGCGCCCGGCCCCAGCTGATGCGGTCGCCCAGCAGCAGCAAGGCCAGCAAAGTCGTCCACAACGGTAAGCTGCCCGGCAACAGCACCGAGGCGTGTGCCGCCGGGGCAAACACAAAGCCGCTGTAGGCCAGCATGGCGTACAGCAGACCGCCAAAAATACCCACCCGCGCGGTAATGGCCAATGGCAGCGGCGACAGGCCGCCCAGCGAGCCCCGGCCTTGGCCCGCCAAATGCGCTTTGCGAGAGAGCCACCAGCCCCAGGGCAGCAATACCAAACCTGCGCCCCAGAGGCGGGCGTAAACGATGTCAAACGGCGTCAACGTGCCGCCGCGCGCCGGGTCGGCAGTGGCGCGGGCGATGACGATGAAGGAGGTCCAAATCGCCACCGTCACCACCCCAGCCAGCAGGCCCACGGCTTGGGGCGACAGGCGCGGCGGCGGACTAGAGGAAGTGGCGGCGGGGGCGTGGGAAGACATGCGGGCGATTATCGGCGCAGCCCCCGTCGGCGCTGGCTGTGACGCGCCTGGGCCTTGGGGCGCCTGGTAGGTCACGGGCGGCGCCGATAATCGGGCCAATGTTCTTGCGCCACTTGTTTTTGATTGTTATTTGCTGCACCTGCGCTCTGGCACAGGCACAAATGCCAGCAACAGTAGAAGCCGAACTGGCACGCGCCAAGGTGCCACACGACGCCGTGGCCCTGCTGGTGCTGGACGCAAACAACCCCGCCGCAGCGCCCCGCCTGGCCCACCGCGCGGGCGTGCCCATGCAGGCCGCGTCCGTCATGAAGCTGGTTACCACCTACGCCGCGCTCGACTTGCTGGGCCCCGCCTACACATGGGCCACGCCCGTGTTTGTAGAAGGCAGGGTGCGCGCCGGGGTGCTGACCGGGAATGTTTACATCCAGGGCCAGGGCGACCCCAAGCTGGTGCTCGAGCGCCTGTGGCTGCTGCTGCGCCGCTTGCAAGGCATTGGCATTGCGCGCATCCAGGGCGACATCGTGCTCGACAACAGCGCGTTTGAGACGGTAGCCACCGACCCCGGCGCCTTTGACGGCGAGCCGCTGCGCCCCTACAACGCTAATCCCGACGCGCTCTTGATCAACTACAAGTCGGTGCTGATGACTTTCACGCCCGATGCGCCGCGCCGCATCGCCCACGTGCAGTTTGACCCGCCCTTGTGGGGCGTGCAAACCCAGGACACCGTGGCGCTGCAATCCGGCCCCTGCGGCGACTACCGCGCGGCGCTCAAGGCCGCACTGGCCGACCCGGCGCGCATTGCATTTGCCGGGGCCTACCCCGCCGACTGCGGCGAAAAGGTCTGGCCCCTGGCCTACGCCGATCCGGCCAGTTATGCGCCGCGTGCGGTGCAGGGCCTGTGGCGCAGCATGGGCGGCGCGCTCAATGGCACGGTGCGCTACGGCCAGGTGCCCGCCGCGCTGCTGGCTGCGCCTGCGGCTCTTGAAGTGCGCTCGGCACCGCTGGCCGAGATCGTTCGCGACATCAACAAATACAGCAACAACGTGATGGCGCAGCAGGTGTTTCTGACGCTGGGCCGCGTCGTCCCGCCGAGTACCGTGGGCGCAGCCAATGACGCCAGCGAGGCAACGGCACCGGGCAACCCTTCCAC
>CAIYQF010000346.1 GCA_903928325.1 uncultured beta proteobacterium
GGAAGAGTGCGTGCCCGCACTGCAGCGCCTACCGCGTGTTCCACAAAATTGACCGCAGCTTGCGCTGCCACCACTGTGGTTTTACCGAGCGGGTCATGCGCGCTTGCCCGGGCTGCGGCAACCCGGATATCGCGCCCATCGGACGGGGCACCGAGCAAATCGAAGAGGTGCTGGCGGACTTGCTCTCGGACGTGCGCCGCCCCGGCACCGTGTGCGCAGAGTTTCCGCTGGGTGAGCCGATTCGGCTGGCCCGCATCGACGCCGACACGACGCGGCTCAAAGGCACGCTGCAAACCCAGTTGGCAGCGGTGCACGCGGGCGATGTGGACGTGCTGGTGGGTACGCAAATGATCGCCAAAGGGCATGACTTTCGCCGCATTACCCTGGTGGCAGCCGTCAACCCCGACGGCGCCCTGTTTTCCAGCGACTTTCGGGCCCCCGAGCGCTTGTTTAGCCTGCTGATGCAAGCCGCCGGTCGCGCCGGGCGCGACGCAAGCCTGGGCCAGCACGCCGAGGTGTGGATCCAGACCTTTCAGCCCTTGCACCCGCTGTACGCGGCGCTCAAAAACTACGACTACCCCGCGTTTGCGCAAAGCCAATTGGCTGAGCGTGAGCAAGCCGCCATGCCGCCTTTTAGCTTTCAGGCGCTGGTGCGGGCCGAAGCGCGCAGCCAAGAGGCCGCACAGGCCTTTTTAAACGCCGCCAGCGCCAACGCGGGCACCGACATGGCGCTGTGGGAAGGCTGGGCCGAGACCCTGGCCAAGGTCAGCGTGTACGGCGCAGTGCCCATGGCCGTCCAACGCGTGGCCAACATCGAACGCGCCCAAATGCTGGTGGAGAGCCCGTCGCGCGCGGCCTTGCAACACTTTTTGGCCGCCTGGCAAGGCGTGCTGCAATCAACCCGGAGCGAGCCCGCTGGCAAGGGCCTGATTCGATGGGCCATTGATGTAGACCCTCTTGCTATTTAAGCGCTGCCATCCAGGCCACAGCGCCAGAAAAGCTCAAAAACGCCGCCGCCGTGGACACCAAAATAATGCGCGCAATGCGCCCGTTGTCCGCGCCAAAGCGCTCGGCCAGCATGGACACATTGCTGGCGCTGGGCAGGGCCGCCACCAAGACCATCACGGTAAGCGCAAACGGCTCCAAGGGCACGCCCAGCGCGCGCACCGTGTGGCCCACCGCAAACACCCACAGCGGATGGACAAACAGCTTGATACCGGCCACCGGCAGCACCTCAGACCAGCGCACTGCAGGCGCGTGGCCGCTGGCGGCCAGCATATTGGAGCGTGCCAGCACCGCGCCAATGGTGAACAGCGCCACCGGGGATGCCGAGTCCGCCAGCAAACCCACGGTCGCCACCACCGGCGCTGGCAAGTGCAGCTGGTAGGCCGACACCAGCGCACCCGACAAAATCGCCCAGGGCATGGGGTTGGCAGCCACGCCCTTGAGCGCGTTTTTGGCGGCCTGCGCGGCAGAGGTCTGCACCACGTCCATTTCCGAGTGGGCGGCGTCTGCCACCGCAGGGCCCAAGCGCGAAAGCGCGATACACAGCGAGGTGGTGATCACCATGTCCACCAAAATCGTCACGATGGCCGGACCCGCCGCCTGCGGTCCCAGCAGCGCCACCAAGAGCGGCACCCCCATAAAACCGGTGTTAGGAAAGGCCCCCACCAAGGCGCCAAAGGCCGCGTCGTTCCAGCCAATGCGCCCGCGCCGCGTCACACCCACCACCAGCGCCACCATCACCAGCGCGCAAAACAGGTAGGTCAGGGCCACGCTGGGGTCGAGCAACTGGGCAATCGGTGTACTGGCGCCAAAGCGGTACAACATGCAGGGCAGCGCAAAAAACAGCACAAAAGTGTTCATGCCGGGAATGGCGGCCAGCGGCAGCAGCCCCCGGCGCGCCGCCAGGTAGCCACACAACACCAGGGCAAAGAAGGGAAAGGTGACGGACAGGGTGGCGAGCATGGTGCGATTGTCCGGGCAAAACCGCACGGTTCCGGCAAAACCCGGACACCGCTAAGATGCCCGCTGGCGCGCACTGTGTTTTTACAAACACCCCAGTTTTGCCCGCTCCTTCCCCGTCTTTTTGTCTTTTTTCCGCATGTCCGCCACCCCCTCCAACGCCATGAACCTCGCCCAGCAAGAGGCGGTCAACTACCTGCACGGGCCCTGCCTGGTGCTGGCTGGCGCCGGGTCGGGCAAAACCCGGGTGATTACCCACAAGATTGGGCGCTTGATCCAGATGGGCCTGGCGCCCCAGCGCATTGCCGCCATCACCTTTACCAACAAGGCCGCCGCCGAAATGCGCGAGCGCGCCAAGGGCCTGATCGGCAAACCGGCGGGTGAGGTGCTGATTTGCACCTTTCACGCGCTCGGCGTGCGCATGCTGCGCGCCAATGGGGCGGTGCTGGGGCTCAAACCCCAGTTCAGCATTTTGGACACCGACGACGTGACCAGCATCCTTAAAGACGCCGGTGGCAGCACCGACGCCGCCACGGCACGCGCCTGGCAATGGACCATCAGCGCCTGGAAAAGTGCGGGGCTGAACGCCGAGCAGGCGCTGGCGCAGGCGGCCGACGACAGCCAGCGCATCGCCGCCGTGGTGATGGGCCGCTACGAAGAGCGCCTGAGCGCCTACCAGAGCGTGGACTTTGACGACCTGATCAGCCTGCC
>CAIYQF010000347.1 GCA_903928325.1 uncultured beta proteobacterium
CACTGACGAGTCGTGAACAGCTTGGCCGGCCTTCTGGATGGATGAAAGATTCTTCGGGGACAGGGACATGGAAACTCCGGTTTTGGAAACTGACGAGCAATGTGCGCGGGGGGTGGATTTTAAGCTACCCCAAAAATCGAGGACCTCAGTGAATATGACTATCTAGACGCTCAAGATCCGGCTCGCTCATCAATGAGCTTCTCAAACAATACCAGTGGTGCCTGATTTTTTAAGCACGTAGAACTAGTGACAAATTGACTAAATATGCGAACTACTTCGCCCACAGCACACCGTAAATAACCATCCCGACGGCAACAGCTGCGATGAACCAAAGGAACCATGTTCCATCGCCCTCCCCTTCGACCACTCCAGTAATGGCGGGCTCTTCATGTTGAGTTGCCTTTGTGGCCGGACCAGATATCTTCTCGCTGTAGCTGATTCTTGTACCAGGCAGGCCCACGGTTGCACGTGTACCTTTCTTACCGAAGTTCACTGTCGCACCGGGCACACCGATGGTTGTGCTGATGCCGGACTTGCTCAGATTGAGCTTCACGCCTGGAAAGAGCTTGATTGTTTTGCGAAAACTAAAGGCCATAGTCTCGATATCCTCGTCAAATTTGGAACAGCGGTCCAGGCGGATGTGAAAACTCAGACTCTGAAACCCGATGTCTATAGCCGCAGTACTAGCAGTGATGGCCTTGGTATCGCGAGCCGTGTGCCGCAAGGCAATGATTCGCCACATACACATTCCCGTGGGATCAGCGCGGGCTCTTTCCGCTGCTGGCGGGCCTCAGCGTAAGAAGGGTTATTTCACTGCGAAAGTGGCGTTTGGGCGGCCCCCAATAACCTGTGCCAACGGAGGTGTAGCTCCACATACGCCCAAAGCGATGCAAGCCCTTCACCACCGGTTGCTGCATGCGCACGAAATAGTTCCAGGGCCACCATTGACCACCATGGGTGTGCCCATGTAGGGCTAGGTGGTAGCCAGCATCCGCACCAGCAGTTGCAGTTATCGGCTGGTGTGCCAGCAGCAGGCGCACATCGGCAGTTTCGCCCGCCCCGCGAATAGCCGCAAATGGGTCGCACGCCAGTTCGGTAATGAAGCGCGAGGTCGTGTGGTCAGTAACGCCGGCCACGGCCAGCCTGGCACCCCCACGGTGCACGATGAAATGCTCGTTGAGCAACACCCGCAATCCAAGGCGTCGGAATTCCTGCACCCAGGCAAGCGCGCCGCTGTAAAGCTCATGATTGCCCAAAACCAGCACGACGCCCTCCCGAGCCTGAAGTTGCTGCAAGGGCGCAACCATTGCGCGAAGCGTAGGAACATCGCCATCGACCACGTCTCCGGTAATAGTCACCAGATCTGCTTGCAATTCATTGACTTGGTCGACGATGCGCTGCAGGTAACGCTGACCAATGGTTGGCCCGATGTGAATGTCGGTGATCTGGGCGATACGAAACCCGTGCAAGGCAACGGGCAAGCCTTCAATGGGAATATCAATGTGTACGATTGCAGGACTCATGCGTGCCACCACAAAACCACTGACAGTAGCCAGAAACGCAAGCGCAACAACACCCCAAGCGCTGACCTCGTGCCAAGGTAGCATGGGCAGGCCCATCCAATCCAGCAACGGAAGCAGCACAGCGCGCGCAATTGCCAGCACAAACAGGCTGGAAAACATGCCCAGTGCCAGCATCCCGATCCATGACAGAAAAACACCCCACCGCGGATTGCGTGCACGCATGGACAGAAAGCCCGCAAGAATGGCCATGCTGCTCAAAGCAAGATAGACCCCGAGTGCGGTGTCAAATGCCCCACCGTGTGCTGCGCCGGTCGTCAGCAGAGTCCAGAGCAAGTAGTGCAAGCCTGCAATCAGTGTCAAAGGCACCGCCAGGGGCACTAGCCGCAGTGCGCTTTGGGACTTCTTGCCCCGTGTGGTGTGGCTATCGGCAGAGGTGTCCATAAAGTGTTTTGTTCGAATCGTGTTTGAGCTTCTAAAGGCTTGGAACTCTGCGTTATCAAAGCCATCACCATGCTGCGCGGTGAACATTGGCTGCAACTGCCACTGAAGTGGGGGCCTTGTCCAATTTCTCCAGGTCTTAGGTCGTCAAGGGCTTCCTTATGGCGTCGATTCGGGCCAGCACCTCAGGTGTGAGCTTGGATGTGAGCGACAAAGCGCCCAAGTTGTCCTGCAACTGGCTCAACTTGCTGGCACCCAAAATCACGGTACTGACGCGCGGGTTTTTGTTGACCCAA
>CAIYQF010000348.1 GCA_903928325.1 uncultured beta proteobacterium
CTCGCTCCTGACCGGCCTTCAGGACATCGTCAAAAGAGGCCTGCACCTGCTCGGGCGGACGCACACCGCCTTGCTGCAGGTTGATGCCGACCACCTCAATGCCGACCTTGTAGCGGTCCAAAATCTCTTGCATCATGGCGCGCACTTTGGGTGCGATTTGGTCGCGGTCCTCCGACAAAGCGGCATCCATGTTCATTTTTCCCAGCACCTCGCGCACCGATGTTTCAGCCGCCTGCACCACAGCGTCGGCGGGGTTTTTACTCTCAAACAAGAATGCCCTTGCATCGTTGAGGCGGTATTGGACGGCAAACTTGATGTCCAAGATGTTCTCGTCCTGCGTCAGCATGGCCGATTCGCGCAAACCTGTGGCCTTGAGCACGTTGTCACGGCCCACGTCGACCGAGCGTATTTGGGTTACAAAAACCAGTTCATGGCGCTGAATGGGAAACGGAAGGCGCCAGTTAAATCCCGCGCTCACGGTAGATTTGTAACGCCCGAACTGGGTGATGACGGCTTGCTGCCCCTCTTGCACGATAAAAAATCCAGTCCCCAGCCAGACCAATACCACTAACGCAGCTATTACACCGCCGCCAATACCGGCATTCTTAAAGTCAGGCTGAAAACCGCCACCGCCCGCTCCAGGCCCCTTGCCCCCGGGCGGCCCTTTGGCACCACCGATCCAGCCGTTGAGCTTGCGGTTGAAATCGCGCCACAACTCGTCCAAATCCGGCGGGCCCGATGCAGCGCCGGGGCGTGGGGTGCTGCGCGGCCTCTCTTCTGGTGGTGTTTCGGGCGTGGGGTTAGCTGGGGGCTCATTCTTGGAGCCCGGCGCAGGTTCGGTCTTGGAGTCGTCAGACCGGCCCCAACGGCTGTCGTTGAGGTTAAAAACCCCAAAAAAACGCCGCAGCAGACTGCCAAGACTCAGCAGAGGATTAGAAGATTTCATTGTTATACCTAGCGATAAGCACGCACCGATTGTCCACAATTACAAGTCAGCCTCATGGAACACATGGGGATCGGGCAGAGTTGCGGGGTCTGCCGACGCCTGGGCCACGATGCGCGCCAGCATTTGGCGCAGTACGGCAATCCCGGTGGAGGCTTTGGCGCTGACAAAAATCCGAGGCGTTTGCACACCATCGAGCTCGAACATATCCTGTGACCGCTGGGGCACGTTGAGCGCCTGCATGGCATCCATTTTGTTAAATACCAGGAGCTGGGGAACATCTTGGGCACCTATTTCAGTCAAGACGCGTTGAACCTGCTCGATTTGCAAAGGGTAATCCGGGTGGGATGCATCCACCACATGCATCAACAGGTCCGCGTCCACCGCCTCTTGCAAGGTGGCCTGAAACGCGTCCACCAAGCCATGGGGCAGGTCGCGAATAAAGCCTACCGTGTCGGAGAGCGAAACCGATCGCTCCGCCTCACCCAGATACAGCGCGCGCGTGGTGGTGTCCAGGGTAGCAAATAGCTGGTCTGCTGCGTAAGCACGCGCCTTAACGAGCGCGTTAAACAGCGTAGATTTGCCCGCGTTGGTGTAACCGATGATCGATATATTGAAAGCGCCGCGCCGGTCACGCTGCTTGCGCTGGGTTTGGCGTTGGCGCTTGACCTTGA
>CAIYQF010000349.1 GCA_903928325.1 uncultured beta proteobacterium
GGTGCTGATCGAGAAAAAAATGACCGAGCTCGCAGCCAAAGACGAGCCGGTGACGCGCCGCGTGCTGCCGCGCGACGAGGCGGTGGCCTATTTCAAGAGCCTGGGCGAGCATTACAAGGCGGAAATCATTGAAAGCATCCCCGCTGACCAGGACGTGTCTTTGTACCGCGAAGGCGATTTTGAAGACCTGTGCCGCGGTCCCCACGTGCCCAGCACGGGCAAGCTCAAATTCTTCAAGCTCATGAAGCTGGCCGGCGCTTACTGGCGCGGCGACCACAACAACGAGATGCTGCAGCGCATCTATGGCACCGCCTGGGCCACCAAAGACGGGTTGCAACAGCACCTGACCATGCTAGAAGAAGCCGAAAAACGCGACCACCGCAAGCTCGGGCGCGAACTCGACCTGTTCCACATTGACGACCACGCGCCCGGCCTGGTGTTCTGGCACCCCAAGGGCTGGACGCTGTGGCAGGGCGTTGAGCAGTACATGCGCCGTGTCTACCAAGACAACGGCTATCTGGAAGTCAAAGGCCCGCAAATCATCGACAAAGGCCTGTGGGAAAAAACCGGCCACTGGGACAAATACCGCGAAAACATGTTCGTCACCGAGTCGGAAAAGCGCGAATACGCCCTAAAGCCGATGAACTGCCCCGGCCATATCCTGATCTTCAAGCAAGGCATCAAAAGCTACCGCGACCTTCCACTGCGCTACGGCGAGTTCGGTCAATGCCACCGCAACGAGCCGTCGGGCGGCTTGCACGGGATCATGCGTGTGCGCGGTTTTACCCAGGACGACGGCCACATTTTTTGCACCGAAGACCAGATCTTGCAGGAATGCGTGAACTACACCGCCTTGTTGCAAAAAGTCTATGCTGACTTCGGCTTTAAGAACATCATTTACAAGGTGGCCACCCGGCCCGCGCAGCGCATTGGCAGTGACGCAATTTGGGATAAGGCTGAGGCAGCGCTGATCGAGAGTTTGCAGGCTTCTGGCTGCGAATTCGAGTTGTCGGTAGGGGATGGCGCGTTTTACGGCCCCAAGATTGAATACACATTAAAGGACGCGATCGGCCGCCACTGGCAATGCGGCACCATGCAAGTCGACTTCTCCATGCCGGAGCGCCTGGACGCAGAGTACGTAGGCGAGGACGGGGCACGCCACCGCCCAGTGATGCTGCACCGCGCCATCGTCGGCAGCCTGGAGCGTTTTATTGGAATACTGATCGAAGAAAGCGCTGGTGCGCTGCCTACTTGGCTGGCGCCCGTGCAAATTGCAGTGCTCAATATCACCGATGCGCAGGGTGAATATGCCCGAAATGTTGCTAAAACGCTGAAAAATCAAGGGCTTAGGGTGGACTTAGACCTCCGGAACGAAAAAATCACGTATAAAATACGCGAGCATTCGATGCAGAAGCTGCCTTTTCTCTTGGTTGTAGGTGACAAAGAGATGGCAGCGGGTTCCGTCGCAGTGCGCGCCCGGGGTGGGAATGACCTCGGTGTGATGTCTCTTGATGCATTCGTGCAACTCATTTCATCCGACATCACTGATAAATCCATTGTCTGAAGGTTTTCCTAAGATAAGCCGGTATTTTTGCGCGCGGCGCGGTTGTAGCCCCTATTTCGGGCAGATTTTGTGAAGGATTGAGCCATCGCTACTGAATTTCGTGA
>CAIYQF010000350.1 GCA_903928325.1 uncultured beta proteobacterium
ATGGGCGCCACGGTGCCGCCTTTGACGGCGCTGTCGTTCACCGACACCAGGCAGCGCTTGCCCGCCACCACGCCTATGCCGACTATGGAGCCGCCGCCCAGCACTGATTTCTTGCCATCGTCGTCGTGCATCTTCAGGCCGGCCAGGCGGCTGAGCTCCAGAAATGGAGTGCCCCGGTCCAAGAGGCGCGCCAGGCGCTCGCGCGGCAGCAACTGATTGCGCTGCTCAAACTTGGCGCGCTTGGACTCGGACTCGGCAATCACCTGCGCCTGCAGGCGGTTGACCTCGTCTAGCAGGGCCTGCATGCGCTGGACCTTGGCGGCGAAGGCGGGCGAGCGGGGGTTGATGTGCGAGCGCAAGGCGGAAGGACGGGAGGCTGGGGGCATGAACACAGATTCCTTGCAGCACGGAGCGGGACGCCGTGCGATGGGCATTTTGGGCGCTTGGCACCTCCCAGAACGACACCAAGGAGACAGCACTGTATGGAGGCACGCAAGGCCTAATTACAATGAAAGCCCCCCTATTGGTCAACCCAAGGAAACCCCTATGAGCCTCGAATCCATTACCCAATCCATCCGCAACAAAATGGGCGCTGACAGCGGCCTGGACGCCACCCTCAAGTTCGACTGCGGCAGCGACGGCGTGATCGTGCTTGACGGCGCATCCACTCCCAACAGCGTGTCCAATACCGACCGCGAGACCGACTGCACGGTGACTGTCAGCCTGGAAAACCTGCAAGCGATGATGAACGGCGAACTCAACGCAGTCAGCGGCTTCATGAGCGGCAAGCTCAAGGTGGCTGGTGACATGAGCGTTGCCATGAAGCTGCAAAGCGTGGTCTAAACCCCGCTGCCAGCACGCGTGTGCGGGAGGGCGCGGGCCTAACGCACGCAGTAAAAGTGGTATTCGGTGGAGCGAATTTCTTCCGCCTTGCGCACCGGTGAGGGGTTGCGCAAGTCTGGCGCCATGACCAGGCCCTGACCCATCGCCCAAAATTCATGGCGCATGGTAACGCCGCCGCTCCAATCCCCCAGGCTGGACAAGAACTCATACTCCTCGGCCGTGGGCAAACGCCCGGCCATTTTGGCGCAGGACTTTTCGGCATTTTCGGGCGAGGTGGCGTGGCTGATGGGTGAGCCAGGTGCGCCTAGCAGGTCAATCGTTGTATCACCGTATTTCACTTTGGACGGAAACTGGGTTTTTTGAAAAAATTCAAATACTTGCGCAGCCATGGGCTGCATCACCGTCTCGGGTGTTCCTTGCGCCTGGAAGTTGTAGGTGTGGCCAGCTTTGCTTTCAATGTGCAGGGTAACCGTCACGTCGCCACGGCAGTTGGGACTGAAGGAATACATCCCCCACACCACGCCGGACAAATCGTTCAAATACCGCTGGTCTAAGTAACCTTGGCGCTTTTGGTCGTGCAATTCGTGCACCACCTGAATCAACGGCAGGGGGTTGAAAAACGCGATGCGCTTGTGCGCCGGGTTCACGTCGCGGTACACGCCGTCGAGCGCTGCCTTGAAGCTTCCCTCTAAGACCACGTCCATTCCCAAACCCGCACTGGCCAAGGCCCGGTTCTTATTGGCCATGTCGTCCATGGACGACAAAATAGCGAAGGCGCTCTGGACATTGGCACCCTCGCGCAGCAGCATGATCATGTCGCGGGTGAGGTCCTGCGACATCTGCGACTTGCTTCGGCCATAGGCGTCCTGGTACTGACACAGGTCCTGGCCCCGGATAAAGGGGATGGTGGGCCACAGCTGCAATTGCTGTACCTCGTGGCCCCAGACATTCACGCTCAATACCAACAATAAAACGCTAAAGCAACGCATGGGCCCCGCCTTTTAAAAAATGGTAGGGCGTGAGTGACTTGAACACTCGACCAAAGGATTATGAGTCCTCTGCTCTAACCAACTGAGCTAACGCCCCACACCGCATGCATTGTAAAGGCCGACCTGGTTTGCGGACTTGACCCAGAGCAAGCACGTGCTCGGCCGATGCCAGGGATTGGACTGTTCTACCGGGTCCGTGCGCTAGGCCAGCGGCCTAAAGCTTTAGTTCTTCCCCAATTCACAGCCAAAATTGAACTGGGCAATGTCCATTTCCGCGCGCGCTACCGGTGCAAATTCCGCATTGGAACCGTAGCTGTACAGCACATCGCCCTTGGCCAGATGCCCGGAGTAAATAATGGTTTTGAGGGTGCGGTGCAGCCCCCTGGCGCAATCGAGTTCCTTAAGCTCTTTAACGGAATCAAAATTCATCCACAGCAAAGGGGGCGGGAATTTCTTGGATTGCGTCACCTTGTAGTCCCCCATCACCCACACTGTGGCAAGTGGGCCGTTGCGCTGGATGCTGCTGGCGTCACCATACATGGTGAATTCTGCATTCCTACCGACGGTGAACCAATCGGCCCAGGCCGGGCCGGCCAGGAATACCACCAACACGATGAACTTGCGCATGGAATAGCCTCCGGTACCTTGCTGTCGATTCAATAGCTTGTCAGCCCCACCAACGGGAGCCATCCGCCATTGGGCGCAGACTCTAACCGAAATGCAAACCGTTGCCCCAGACTACCGGCCTGGCCGGTGCGCCAGCAGCCCCCTTTAATGCGCCGTGTCTGGCAGAAACAGTGCTTGCAAATCGCTCAAAAAGTCAAAACCCCGCACCGTGGGCCGCACGCGCTGCAGGTCGCGCTCGATCAGACCTTTGCGTTCGGCGGCGTCCAGCGCAGCGGCAATTGCCGTCACCGGCAGGCCAGTGCGCTCAGTGAACTCGCGCAGCCCAAAGCCGTGGCGCAGGCGCAGGGCGTTGAGCATGTATTCAAACGGCAGGTCGGCGCGCGCCACTTCTTCGCTTTGGGCCAGCGCGTTGCCTGCCAATGCGCGCTCCTGGTACAGGCGCGGCTCACGCAGGCGCACCTGGCGCACCACGCGGTGGGCAAAACTGAGCTTGCTGTGCGCGCCCGCGCCTATGCCCAAATAGTCGCCAAACTGCCAGTAGTTCAGGTTGTGCGCGCAGCGATGGCCCTCTTTAGCATAGGCCGACACTTCGTAGCGCTGCAAGCCAGCGGCCTCGGTCAGCTCGGTGATGTGGTCGAGCATGGCGTAGGCGGTGTCGTCCTCGGGCACCATGGGCGGGAACTTGGCGAAGTAGGTATTGGGCTCGATGGTCAGGTGGTAAATCGAAATGTGCGGCGGCGCAAAGCCCAGCGCTAAGCTGATGTCTTGCCCCACCTGCTCCAGCGTCTGGCCGGGCAGCGCGTACATGATGTCAAGGTTGAAGGTGGCAAACGCGCGCGCCGCTTCTTCCACGGCGGCGATGGCCTGCGCGCGGTCATGCACCCGGCCCAGCGCCAAGAGGTGCGCGTCGTTGAAGCTTTGCACGCCAATCGACAGGCGGGTGACGCCGGCCTGGGCAAAGGCGGCAAAACGGTCCTTCTCGAAAGTGCCGGGGTTGGCTTCCAGGGTGATTTCGCAGTTCGCCTCCAGGCGCAGGCGGGCGCGGATGTCGCTAATGAGCCGGTCTATGGCCTCGGGCGAAAACAGGCTGGGCGTGCCCCCGCCGATAAAAATGCTGTGGATGCCCCGGCCCCAGATCAGCGGCAGGGCGGCTTCCAGGTCGGCGATGACGGCGTCGATGTAGCGGCGCTCGGGCAGCGCACCAGCAGGTTGTTCGTGCGAGTTGAAGTCGCAATACGGGCACTTTTTGATGCACCAAGGCAAATGCACATACAGCGACAGGGGCGGCAAAGCTGCCAATTGCAGCGTGCCCGGACGCATGTAATGCTGGATGTCGTGTTGTATGGCGTGATGGATGGTGTGCTCTACGGCAGCCCCGGCCTCCAAGCCCGCGCTGCTTTGGATGGGAATCATGGCCGGGCCAGCACCGCCTGCCAGCGCTCGCGCATCAGCGCCACCATGGCCTGGGCGGCGCGGCCGCGGTGGCTGTGGGCGTTTTTCACCTCCACCGGCAACTGGGCAAAGGTTTGGCCAAATTCAGGGATCCACATCACCGGGTCAAACCCAAAGCCGTTATCGCCCACCGGCGCGCGGGCAATCAGACCCGCCACGCGGCCCACGGCGATCAGCGGCTCGGGGTCTTCGGGCGAGCGCACGGCCACCAGGGTGCTGACCAGCGCCGCGCCGCGCGCGTCAATTTCCTGCATTTGCTCCAGTAGCGCACGCACGTTGTTGTCATCGCCCTTGGGGTAGCCAAACTGGGTGGCGTAGTAGGCCGTGTCCACGCCCGGCAGGCCACCAAAGGCCTCGACACACAGTCCAGCATCGTCGGCTAGGGCGGGCAGGCCGGTGTGGCCGGCGGCGTTGCGCGCTTTGGCGAGGGCGTTTTCCACAAATGTGCGGTAGGGCTCGGGCGCCTCGGGGACACCCAGCTCGCTTTGGCGCACCAGCGTGCAGCGCAGGGGCGCGAACATGGCTTGCAGTTCGGCCAGCTTGCCCACGTTGTTAGAGGCCAGAACGATTTTCATAGACCGGGAGCGGTTTTCTCAG
>CAIYQF010000351.1 GCA_903928325.1 uncultured beta proteobacterium
CGGGGGCGCGATGACCGCGCTTTGGAGATCCTCAAGGCCGCCCCGCCCGACGTCATGCACCACAACCTGGAAACCATCCCGCGCCTGTACAAAGAAGCGCGGCCCGGTTCAGACTACCAGTTCAGCCTGAATTTGTTGAAAAAATTCAAGGCGCTTTTTCCCGACGTTCCAACCAAAAGCGGCCTGATGGTCGGCCTTGGGGAAACGGACGAAGAGATTTTGGCGGTCATGCGGGACATGCGCGCCCACGGCATTGACATGCTGACCATTGGCCAGTACCTAGCGCCTTCAACCAGTCACTTGCCCGTGCGCCGTTACGTGCACCCGGATAGCTTCAAAATGTTTGAATCCGAGGCCTACGCGATGGGCTTCAAGCACGCCGCTGTCGGGGCCATGGTGCGGTCGAGCTACCACGCCGACCAGCAAGCGGAGCATGCAAATCTGGGTTAGCGCCTCATTACTCGCCCGAATGCATACAAGGCTTTGATCGGCTTGGCGGGGTAACAAACTGGGTCAACCAGTGCGTAATGTCGATATAGAGCCGGTCAAACTCCTGGTCTTGACCGATCGCGAGCGGGGTGGTGTTCTCAACTGACGTGCCTGTCGGTGCGATGCTTTCGCGCTGAAGATGGAGGTCTATTTCAGGTCCCGCAGCATCGTCGTCCACCAGTTGGGCCAGCAGCGCTGCCAGATCAGCCTCCTCCAACTCAATTTGCGCCATGAAACGGTCGCACAAATCGACGGCGGCGGTTTCAAAGGCTTGGCGCTGTGATGCGCCGTACCGCTGCCAGGCGCTGAGTTGGCGTTGCAACATACCGAGCTCATGCACCGCATTGACGTGCGACTGTTCATTGCGTTGCACGCTCGCTGACGCGTTGGGCAGCGCCTCCATGACCAGTGGAAAATACAAGTCCGACTCCCGTGGGTAGTGCACCTGATCGGAAAATTCGCGGACATAAAATAGCATGGCCCGTAGGATGCGAAAAAATTCCTCCGATCCCTCATGTGGCCCGCGGGCAATCACCATCTTCAGCGCGCCCAGCATGGCGGCCAGTGAATGGTGGTCTTTGTGCACCGTTACCATGGTGCGTGATGCAAACGTTTCCAAAATGGGTCCTCCTGACACGTGACCATGGTGCGCTTCCCAGCGGGGCGCGCATTGATGCACATCAACACAACCCCTTCCCGCCCCACGCTGGCGCCAGCGCCACTTTTCGAGCCCCACCCAAACGATGCCAGACACCGCCGATGCCGCACTGACGCTTGTCACAGCCGACCAATTTGATGAAATCGATGCCATCCTGGACGATTTGCGCACCCGCAACGACGAGACGCCGCAGTGGGAGTTTTGCGAGGGCGTACTGGCCGCGCTGGTGTGCTGTCGGCGTGCCATTGCCCCCGACGAATACCTCGAGCTGCTGCTGGGTGTAGCCCCGCAGGGCGAGGAAGACGCCGACCGCTATGAAGGTGCTTTTGCTGATGCAGCGCAGCGCGAGCGCTTCATGGCGATTTGGAACGCGCGCTGGTCCGAAGTCGCCACCGCGCTGGCCGCCGACATCCACTCGCTCGATGAAGAGGCTGCCTACCAGCCTGAAGTCATGGATGTGCGAGGCGCCATTGCCGAGCTGTCCGAGGCCGAGCGCGCCGACATTGGTGAAGACGCCATTCCGGCCTTTGCCCAAGTCTGGGCGCTGGGGTTTATGTTTGCTGTAGAAAACTGGCCGCAAGAATGGGTGGCGCCGCGCGACAAAGACGCCGCCAAACTGCTCGACGCCGCGCTGCAAGCCATGGTGGCGCTGACCGAAGACGACACCGGTGCGCTGGAGGTTTCCCCCTTTAGCGACGACGCCCCACCCAGCATGAGCCAAGCCCGCGTGGACGCCTTCGCCAACGCAGTGTGGGCGGTCTACGATGTGTTTGAACTCTGGCGCAGCATCGGCCCCAGGGTGGAAACCGTGCGCAAAGACGCCGGACCTGGCCGCAACGACGCCTGCCCCTGCGGCAGTGGCAAGAAGTTTAAAAAGTGCTGCGCCGTCTGAGGCATTGCAGCCGCGCTGCCACTCAGCGGTAGCGCAGCTTCATCACCAAAATACAAGACGCCAGCGACACCGTGATCGCGTTGGCGATCACGATGGGCCAGGCGCCCAGCAGCAGGCCGTAGACCAGCCACATGGCTACGCCCAGGGTGAAGGCGCTGTACATGCCCAGTGAGATGCCGCGCACGTCCTTGCTCTTAAAAGTGTGCAGCACCTGGGGCACAAAGCTGGCGGTGGTCAGGGTGGCAGCAAGGGTGCCTATCCAGTCGGCAATGGGCATCAATGGTCCTCAGAATCTTGGACGGTCCAGTTCACCAGCGCGTCAAAAGCGGCGCGGGCGGCGTGGGCGTTGGGGTGGTTGGCCAGGGCGACCAGCACATAGCGTCTACCGCTGGCGCCGTGCACATAGCCGGCAATGGCGGTGACTTCA
>CAIYQF010000352.1 GCA_903928325.1 uncultured beta proteobacterium
ACACCAGCACTTCGGCGTCGTGCCCGTCCGCCAAGGCCAACTGGCTCTCGCCGGACAGCAGCGCTGCGTCGCCAGTGGCCAGGGCCTGGCCGTTGGCGCTGATGGAGCCGCGCAGCACCTGCACGTAGGCTTTGCGTGCAGGGTTAAGCGCCAAGGTGGCGGTCTGCGCGCCGTCAAACCGGCCGCTGTACAACTTGGCGTCCGCGTGGATCAATACTGAACCCTGCGCTGCGTCCGGCGAGGCCACCAGGCGCAAGGCGCCTTGCTTCTCTGCGGCGGCAAAAGTTTTTTGTTCGTAGCTCGGAGCAATACCGCGCACGTTGGGCTCAATCCAGATTTGAAAGAAATGCGTGGTGGCGTCGGGCGCGTGGTTGAACTCGCTGTGCTGCACGCCGCTGCCCGCGCTCATGCGCTGCACATCGCCCGGTGGTATGCCTTTGACGTTGCCCATGCTGTCTTTGTGCGCCAAGTTGCCCGACATCACGTAGCTGATGATCTCCATGTCGCGGTGGCCGTGGGTGCCAAAGCCCATGCCGGGGGCAATGCGATCTTCGTTGATAACGCGCAAATTGCCCCAGCCCATGTGCGCCGGGTCGTAATAGCCAGCAAAGGAAAAGCTGTGAAAGGACTTGAGCCAGCCGTGGTCGGCGTAGCCGCGCTCGGCGGATTTTCGTAAAGTGATCATTGGTCGATTTTAGGGTTTTGGTTTGACTCATCTGGAAGCAATTAGTGCCAGACGGCTTGCTTTGCAAGGTGTAAAGTGCAAAGGACCATTTCACCTTGGAGAAACACATGCACACAACGCCCAAAAACATCGCCATCGTAGGTGCCGGATTGGCGGCTGTGACCTGCGCACGCACCTTGGTGCAAGCAGGCCACAGCGTCACGCTGTTTGAGAAAAGCCGGGGCGTGGGCGGGCGCATGTCCACGCGCAGCAGCCCGTTTGGCACGTTTGACCACGGCGCGCAGTACTTCACCGTGCGCGACCCGCGCTTTGTACAGGCCTTGGAGACCACACCCAAGGTCTGCCGTCCCTGGAGCGCCAACATGGTGCAAGTGCTGGACGAACGCGGTCGCGTGGCCGCTGCCGGGCTGCCCGCGCGTGAGCCGCACTGGGTGGCCAAGCCAGGCATGAGCGCCCTTGTCAAAAGCTGGGCCGCGCCGCTGGCGGACTGCCTGTTGCTGGAAACCCGCGTCACCCACATCGAGACCGACGCGCTGGACAAGGCCCAGTGGCAGCTGCGCACCGTAGGCGCAGACGACAGCACCCATGTGTACGCTGGGTTTGACGCCGTGCTGCTGGCCGTGCCCAGCCCGCAGGCCCTGGCGCTCCTAGACACAACGCCCAAGTCCCGTCGCCCCACCCAGGCAACGCTAAATAGGCTTGGGCAAGTCACCGTGGCGCCCTGCTGGACGCTGATGTTGGCCTTCCCGCAAGCGGTGCAACCGGGCCTGACCACGCTGGGCCCACAGTGGAACGCGGCGCGCAGCACCCACCACCGCATTGCCTGGCTGGCGCGCGAGTCCAGTAAACCGGGGCGGCGCACCATTGAGCGCTGGACGGTGCAGGCCAGCGCAGCCTGGTCACAGGAACACATCAACGACAGCAAAGACCGCGTCGAGGGCAAGCTGATCAAGGCCTTTGCCGAAGTGACCGGCATCCGCGCCGAACCCAGCCACGTGGAATCGCACCGCTGGCTGTATGCCAAAACTGGCCTGCCCCTGGGCCAAAGCCACATCTGGAGCGCCAAAGCCGGCCTGGGCCTGTGCGGCGACTGGTGTCTGGGCCACCGGGTGGAGAACGCCTTTGTCTCCGGCCTGGAGCTGGCGCTGGCCGTTGGTTAACCGGGTTTGCGAGCCGCACTGCGCACATGGCGTTGACAGCGGGCAGCCGCTACGTAGGGCGCTTTGCGCCCTCGCCCACCGGGCCGCTGCATGCGGGCTCGCTGGTAGCGGCGCTGGCCAGTTGGCTGGACGCGCGCGCGCATGGCGGTAAGTGGCTGGTGCGCATTGAAGATGTCGATACCCCGCGCACCGTGCCCGGTGCGGGTCGCCACATCTTGCAGCAGCTCGCCGCCTGCGGCCTGCACCCTGACG
>CAIYQF010000353.1 GCA_903928325.1 uncultured beta proteobacterium
CAGTTATCAGGTGGCCAGCAATGCTGCGTTCTTGATGGCCATCGCCCAAGACCCGGTGCTGGCTTCCAGACTGATGGTCGCCGAGCCCTGGGACATCGGCCCCGGTGGTTACCAACTGGGCGCTTTCCCACCCGGATGGCTGGAGTGGAATGACAAGTTTCGCGACACGCAAAGAGCTTTCTGGTTGTGTAGGCAGGAGCATCTGGGTGCCTTGGCACAACGCCTGGCCGGTTCGACCGAGGCCTTCAACCCGCAGCGACGTGGCCCCAATGCCAGCGTCAATTTCGTAACTGCGCATGACGGCTTCAACCTCACCGATCTGGTCAGCTACGAACACCGTCACAACGAAGCCAACGGCGAACACAACCGCGACGGCCATGGCCACAACCTGAGCCGCAATTTCGGCGTGGAAGGTCCCAGCAACAACCCGGACATTGCGACGCAAAGGCTGCAGCGCAAGCGCGCCCTGCTGGCCGCCACCGTGTTCTCGCTGGGTACGCCGATGTTGTTGGCCGGGGATGACATCGGCCACAGCCAGCAGGGCAACAACAACGCGTACTGCCAGGACAATGCCAGCACCTGGCTCAACTGGCAGGATGCAGACCTTGAACTGAGCCGCTTTGTCGGACACCTACTGCGTGCGCGCCAACAGCGCCAAGCGCTGCAGGCCCGCGCCTGGTGGCAGGCTGACGGCCCCGCCGGGACGGTGATTGCGCGCTGGTCCATGCCCGACACCACGGCGCTGTCGCACGACGCCTGGAATGATGGCCATCAACGCGCCCTGATGCTGCACTTGAGCGTGGAACTCGCGGAGCCAGACGAAGGCCATGCGGCCTGCTTGCTACTCATCAACGCCTCTGAGCAGGCGGCACGATTTCGCTTGCCAGCGGGCAACTGGATACGGCATATCGACACCAGCACAGGCGCAACGTCAGACCAGCTGTTGGTGGCCGAAGAAAACCTGCCGCCGGCTTGCCTGTGGCTGGCCAGCAGCCAACCCCTGTTCATTGCATCACGTCAACCTTGAAAACCAGCCCCCATGCCGATTCAGACACTGCCCACCAGCCCCTTCAATGACCAGCGCCCCGGCACTTCCGGGCTGCGCAAGAAGGTCACCGTTTTTGCCCAGAAGCACTACCTGGAAAATTTTGTCCAGGCCCTCTTCGACGTGCTTCCCGACGCGTCAGGCCTGACGCTGGTGGTGGGTGGCGACGGCCGCTATTACAACCGCGTAGCCGTACAGACCATTTTGCGCATGGCCGCCGCCAAGGGCTACGCCCGCGTGCTGGTCGGCCAGGGCGGCATTCTGTCTACACCCGCAGTCAGCGCGGTCATCCGCGCCTATGGCGCCAGTGGCGGCATTGTGCTGTCGGCGAGCCACAATCCGGGCGGACCGGATGGCGACTTCGGCATCAAGTACAACATCGGCAATGGAGGACCGGCACCCGAGAAGGTCACCGAGGCCATCTTTGCCCGTTCCAAAGAATTGCATGAAATCCGCATCAGCGACAGCGCGGACATTGCGCTGGATGTGCTGGGCGACACCCTTCTGGATGGTATGCAGGTCAGCGTGATCGATTCGGTCGCGACCTACGCCGAGCTGATGCGCACGCTGTTTGATTTCGACGCCATCCGCAAGCTGTTTGCCAGTGGCTTTCGCCTGCGCTATGACGCCATGAACGCGGTTGGTGGCCCCTATGCCAAGGCGATTCTGGAAGGCGAACTCGGCGCCCCTGCGGGCAGCGTCGTCAATGCCGTGCCGCTGGAAGACTTTGGCGGTTTGCACCCGGACCCCAACCCGGTCAATGCCGAAGACCTGATTGGCCACATGTTTGCGCCCGATGCGCCCGACATGGGTGCTGCATCCGATGGCGATGCCGACCGCAACATGGTGGTGGGACGGAATTTTGTGGTCTCGCCCTCAGACAGCTTGGCCGTGCTTGCAGCACACGCCAAACTGGTGCCGGGTTATGCCAAGGGCCTGGCAGGTGTGG
>CAIYQF010000354.1 GCA_903928325.1 uncultured beta proteobacterium
GAAACTGCTGTTAGCGCATTTGCCACTCAAAACCGCCGTCAAACTGGCCGCCGACATCAGCGGCGAGGCGCGCAACGCCTTGTACCAGCGCGCACTGGCGCTCAAAGCCCCAGCGCCCGACGAGGCGGCGGACTAAACCCGGCGCGCCAGTTCGGCGGCTTTGCCGGTGTAGCTGGCCGGCGTCATGGCCAGCAGGCGTTGCTTTTCGCTCTCAGGAATGTCGAGCGCAGCGATAAAGCCCTGCATCAGCTCGCGCGTCATGGCCTCGCCACGGGTGAACTTTTTGAGTTGCTCGTAGGGCTGGGGCAGGCCAAAGCGGCGCATCACCGTCTGTATCGGCTCGGCAAGCACTTCCCACGACGCGTCCAGGTCGCGCGCTATGGCCGTTTGGTTAATTTCTAGCTTGCCCAAGCCCGTTTGCAGCGACTGGTAGGCCAGCACCGCGTAGCCCAGGGCCACGCCCATATTGCGCAGCACGGTGGAATCGGTCAGGTCGCGCTGCCAGCGGCTGATGGGCAGCTTTTCGCTCAGGTGGCGCAAGAGCGCGTTAGACAGGCCCAGATTGCCTTCGGCGTTCTCAAAATCGATGGGGTTAACCTTGTGCGGCATGGTGCTCGAACCCACTTCGCCGTCGCGCAGCTTTTGCTTGAAGTAGCCCAGCGACACATAGCCCCAAACGTCGCGCGACCAGTCGATCAAGATGGTGTTGGTACGGGCCACGGCATCAAACAGCTCGGCCATGTAGTCGTGCGGCTCAATCTGGATGCTGTAGGGCTGAAAAGTCAGCCCCAGGCCCAGGGGTTCGGGCGTCTCGATCACACGCTTGGAAAAGGCTTCCCAGTCAAAGTCGGGCCAGGCCGACAGGTGCGCGTTGTAGTTGCCCACCGCACCGTTCATCTTGCCCAGGATTTTGACGTTGGCGATTTTTTCAATGGCCGCTTGCAGGCGCACCACCACGTTGGCAATTTCCTTGCCCACGGTGGTGGGGCTGGCGGTTTGGCCATGCGTGCGGCTGAGCATGGGCACGTCAGCAAAGGCATGGGCCATGTCGCGCAGCTTGAGTACGACGCGGTCAAGTTGGGGCAGCACCACCATGTCGCGCGCAACGCGCAGTTGCAGGGCGTGGCTGGTATTGTTGATGTCTTCGCTGGTGCAGGCAAAATGCACAAACTCACTGGCAGCCAACAACTCGGGGCGTGCCTCGAACTTGGATTTGAGCCAATATTCGACCGCCTTGACGTCGTGGTTGGTGGTTTTTTCAATTGTTTTTATGGCCTCGCCATCAGCCGCGGAAAAATTCTTTACCAAGCCCAAGAGGTAGGTGCGCGCGCCAGCGCTCAGGGATTTGAATTCTGCAAATCCGGCATCGCTCAAGGCCATCAACCACACCACTTCCACCTGCACACGGCGGTGCATATAGCCCAGTTCGCTCATCAGGGGCCGCAGCACCTGCAGCTTTTGCGCGTAGCGCCCGTCCAGTGGAGAAATTGCGGAAATTGCGGGAAATATCATTCCACGATTGTAGGTGCATCACCTGTATAGAATGCCTTTCCCACGTTGGAAACACAAAAGCATGAAATTGATCGGTTCTACCTCCAGCCCCTATGTTCGCAAAGTGCGCATCGTGATGGCCGAAAAAAAGTTGGACTACGATTTCATCACCGAAGACGTGTGGTCTGCCGATACGACCATCGCGCAATCCAATCCGCTTGGCAAGGTGCCCTGCCTGATCATGGAAGCGGGCGAGGCTTTGTTTGATTCGCGCGTGATCGTCGAATACCTCGACACCTTGTCACCCGTGGGAAAGCTCATTCCGGGCACTGGGCGCGAACGCGCCGAAGTAAAAACATGGGAAGCTTTGGCCGACGGCATCATGGACGCGGCCATCCTAGCGCGCTTGGAGGCCGTCTGGGCCGGCCGCGCCGAAGGCCAGCGCAGCAGCGCGTGGATAGCCCGCCAGATGGGCAAGATCGATGAAGTGCTTACCGCCATGGGCAAGGCCCTGGGTGACAAGCCGTATTGCTCGGGTATTCACCTCTCGTTGTCGGATATTGCGGTAGGGTGCGCCCTTGCGTATCTGGACTTTCGCTTTCCGAACATTGCCTGGCGCGACACGCATCCGGTACTGGCCAAGCTGCAAGACAAGCTCGCGCAGCGCCAGAGTTTTATCGACACCTTTCCCACCGCGTAAGCTGCTTCGCGCCCTGCGGTTTAACGGTTGGCGCGGCGTTTGAGCCAGCGCATCAGGCCGCCCACCAGGGGCAGCTTTTCGTACAGTTCTTCAGCCGCATCCCAGTAGTCGCGGTGTAGCACCACCAAGCCGTGTGCGCTAAACACCAGGTGCGAGGCGCCCAAGATGACCTGCTCGGTGCCGGTCTGGTAGTTGCGAAACTGGAAGCGAAATTCCCAGGTCAAAAAGCACTGTGCGTCTTGGCAAAGTTGTTGCGTCACGACAAAGCGCGGCGCGATCAAGGCCACAAACATGTGTTCAAAAATGCCTGTAATCGCTGGCAGGCCGGTCACGTCGTTAAACGGATCTTTGAAGCGCGCCTGCGCTGCGTAGTACTGCTTTAGTTGCCCCACGCGAGCGGGCGTCAGGTTCTCAAAGTAGCCCACCAGCGCGGCGACGGCCTGCGTGCAGGGTGGCAGTTGGGGGTTCATAAAATGGTCTTTCGCACCAGGAAAAAATACCAGCGGTTGGGCATGTTGCGCAGCGCCTTCATCCACAAGGTAAAGCGTTTGGGAAAGTGGATTTCAAACTTTCCCCGCGCCCATCCATCCAGTATGGCCTGCGCCGCCTGTGCCGAGGTGATCAGCCCGGGCATGCTAAAGCTATTGCCCGCTGTTGCCGGTGTCTCCACAAAGCCCGGGTTGATGACCGACACAGCAATGCCATCGGCTTGCAAGTCCAGGTACAGGGCTTCGGCCAAGTTGGTCAGCGCCGCCTTGGTCGGCCCGTAGGCCAGGCTGTTGGGCAAGCCCCGGTAGCCCGCCACGCTGGACACAAAAGCCAGGTGGCCACTGCCGCGCTGGCGCAGGGCCGGGAGCAGGGCGTCAAGCAGGTACAAGGCGCCCTGGTAATTCACCTGCAGGTGGCGCAGCATGTCCGTCACATCCAGGGCACTGGCTCGCATGGCGCGGTAGTGGCCGGCGCAGTACAGCACGCAGTCCGGTGCGCCCGCGACTATCAGGGCGCGCGCACACTGGTGTACGGCCTGCGGATCGGTGCTGTCGAGCGGCAAGGCGGCGCTGCCGGGGTGCTCTGCTACAAAGTCATTGAGCGCTTGTGCCTTGCGCGCTGACACGGTCACACGCGCACCGCGCGCGTGCAAGGCCGCTGCAGTGGCGCGGCCAATGCCGCTGCTCGCACCAATGACCCAGACCGACTTGCCGTGCCAGTCGATCATTGGCGGATTGAGTGGTTTGAGCCACGCCATCGTTTAGCGCTTGCTGAAGCTCAAAGTGACTTCGCCCAGGTAAATGCCAAATTTGCGCATGCTGGCCTTGTTGAGCATCACCCGGTCGTTGACCAGGTACATCCAGTCGTCGAACTGTACGTCGTACACCCGGCCGTCCACTGGCAGCGCCAGCGTGTAGTTCCAGTGAAAGGCGTTGCCCAAGGCTTGGCCTTGGGCCTGGCCCACCACGTCGTCGGCGCGTCCGGTGTAGCGGCCGTCGCCTAAAGCCGTGAGGCGCCAGATGCGCTTTTGCACACTGCCGTCGACGTAGCTAAAGCTCTCGTCGAGCAGGCCCTGCCCGTCTTTCCAGGAGCACTCCATGACCACGGTAAAGCGCTTGACCACGGTGCCCGAGCGGTCGGTGAAGACGCCGTAGGCGTCTAGCGTTCCATTGAAGTACTGCTGCAGGTCAAGCAAGGGTTTTTCGCCCCGGTAGCTGTCCATTTTTTGTGAGGCACAGCCGACCAGGCTGGCCACGGCAGCACCTATGGCACTGGCGGCGCCACCCAAAATCAAACGTCGTTTCATCATCAATGAACCCTTCGTAGCAAGAGGAAGTGGAGCAGGTCAGGGGACTTCAGTGCAAAAGCGAAGGTTTTCGCAGGGTGTACTGCACCACGTCGATATTTTTTTCCATAAACGCGGCCTCGCAGTAGCACAGGTAAAACTCCCAGATATGCATAAACCGCGTATCAAAGCCCAGCGACAGCACCTCGGCGCGCTGGGACAAAAAGGCCTCGCGCCAGCGCTTGAGGGTTTCGGCGTAGTCCAGGCCAAAAGAATGCTCGCCCACCACCTGCAAGCCTGCCGCCTGGGCTTGCGCCCGAAACGCGCTCGGGCTGGGCAAGCAGCCACCCGGGAAAATGTATTGCTGGATGAAGTCGGTGGAGTGGACGTAGCGCGCAAACAAGGCGTCGTCGATGACGATGCTTTGGATGCAGGCGTGGCCGCCGGGCTTGAGTAGCTTGGACACGCTGGCGAAATACGTGGGCCAGTAGTCTTTGCCCACGGCCTCGATCATCTCCACCGAGCAAATCGCGTCAAACGGCGCATCGGCAATGTCGCGGTAGTCTTGCAGGCGCAAGTCAGCTTTTGCCGCCACACCGAGGCGCTGCATGCGCGCTTGGGCAAAGCTGAGCTGTTCTGTGCTCAAGGTCACGCCGGTCACCTGGGCACCAAACGCTGTAGCGCCCATCTCCGCCAGGGCGCCCCAGCCGCAGCCAATCTCTAGCACGCGGTCGCCTGGCCGCACCTGGGCCTGTTCCAGCACCCGGCGCACTTTGGCACCCTGGGCCTGTTCCAGGCTTTGGTGCATATCCCCCTGGAACAAGGCCGACGAGTAGTTCATGCTCGGGTCCAGCCAGCGGGTGTAGAAGGCGTTGCCCAGGTCGTAGTGGGCGTGGATGTTTTTGGGGCTGTTGGTGCGCGTATTGCGATTGCGCCAGTGTTTGACGCGGTAGGCCAGGCGGCCCAGCCAGCTGCCAAAAATAACCCGCTCCACCTCGGTGCGGTTTTGCACCAGCACGCGCAGCAGCATGGTGAGGTCGGGCGTGGTCCAGTCCCCGGCGATAAAGCTTTCTGCAAAACCGATGTCGCCCGATGTGAGTGCCGCCGAAAAAGCGTTCCAGTTGTGCAGGTGCAGCGTGGCGTGCGGTGACGCCATGCCACCAAAGCGCTGCATCCCCCCATCCGGGTAGTGCACGGTCAGGCTGCCGTGGCGCATGCCTTGCAACAGTTTGAGTACCGTGTGCGCTGCTGCGGGAATGCGCCCCGGTGGCGTGCTGGTGGCGGCGTCTTTGGTCGTCGAATGGTTCATGGGCGCGTTGATTAACAGGTGAGAAAAATACGAGCGGCGGGCTCAGCGGCTCACGACATCTGCTGGTGGCGAGGGCACGCGGAAAACCCGGACACGCTTAAGGAACAGGCGTAACGCCTGCCAATGGATGCGCGCCACCACCGCCAGCGTCATCAGTGGGTAGCCCAGTAGCGCACGGCGCAGCGCAGCAGGCGTGATGGGTTCGAGCATGCCGCTGACGCTGGTTTGCAGCACCGGGCCTTGGGCATC
>CAIYQF010000355.1 GCA_903928325.1 uncultured beta proteobacterium
ACCACGGTGTTGCGCAATTGCTCCACGCGCTGCAACACGGCATTGGCCACGTCGATGGCGTTTTCGCCCGGCTTTTTGGTGATGCTCAGGGTCACGGCCGGGTATTCGCCGCCGCCATTTTTGACCGACTGGCCGTGCCAGACGTAGCGTGCTGCGGGCAGGGGGCCGTCTTTCACCTCGGCCACATCGGCCAAGAAAACCGGTTTGCCGTTGCGCACGCCCACCACCAGCTCCGCCACTTCGGTGGCTTGGCTTAAGTAAGGCCCCGACTCAATGGCCACGGTCTGGTTTCCCGCAATCAGCTCGCCCACGGGCAGGCCCAGGTTGGCGGACTGCAGCGCCAACTGCATGTCGGCGGCGGTCACGCCAGCACCGGCCATGCGCACCGGGTCCAGCGCCACCATTACGGCGCGGCCGGGGCCGCCAATGGTTTGCACCTCGCGGGTGCCGGGCACGCGCTTGAGCTCGGCCTCCATGCTGTGCGCCACGCGCTCCAGGTCAAAGGCGCCGGTCTGGGGGTCTTTGCTAAACAGGGTCAGCGTGACGATAGGCACATCGTCAATGCCCTTGGGCTTGATGATGGGTTCCAGCACGCCCAGGTTTTTGGGCAGCCAATCGGCGTTGGAGCGCAAGGTGTCATGCAGGCGCACCAGTGCCTCGGTGCGCGGAACGCCCACCTTGAACTGCACGGTAATCACCGCCAGACCGGGGCGCGACAGCGACATCACGTGCTCGGTGCCCGCCATTTGCGACAGCACCTGCTCCGCCGGAATGGCGACCATCTGTTCCACATCGGCCACGCTGGCGCCGGGGAAAGGAATCAGCACATTGGCCATGGTCACGTTGATCTGCGGCTCTTCTTCGCGCGGCGTCACCAGCACCGCAAAGGCGCCCAGCAACAAGGCCATCAAGGCCAGCAGCGGCGTGATGTGCGCGCGCTGGAACATGGCCGCAATGCGGCCCGAAACGCCCAGGTGGTGGATGGACTTCATATCAACGCACCTGTGCAGCAGCTTGCGGGTCGGTGGCAACCTTGTCGCCTGCGCGTACGCCGCTTAACACTTCCACCCGGTCGCCCTGCACGCGCCCCAGGCGCACCTGGCGCAGTGCCGGGCGGCCTTGGGCGTCCACCACGTACACGGCGGCGAGTTCGGCGCGGCGCACCACAGCAGCGGTGGGCACAAACAGACGCGGGGTGCTGCCTGCTGCGCCAGCGGCGGCGGGCAGCCAGACGCGGGCAAACATGCCCGGCACCACGCCAGTCAGAGCGGGCAGCTTGAAGCGGATCTGCGCGCTGTGCGTGGCCGCATCTACCAGCGGCAGCACGGTGGCGCCGCTGGCGTTCATCAAGCCGCTGGCACCGCTCCAGCCGGGCAGCTCAAATTGCAGCGTGTCCAGGCTGCGTGGCACAGCGCTTTGGGCCACAGTGGCGGTCACACGCAAGGCGGATGGGTCGTGCAAGGTGAGCAGCGGGCGCCCCGGCATGGCCATGTCGCCCACAGCCACCGGCACCTCGCTCACCACCCCGGCAAACGGCGCCTGGACGACATAGAAGCGCTGCTGGGTTTGGGCTGCCTGCGACTGCGCCTCCAGCGCCTGCACCTGCGCTTTGGCCGCGTCAAACTGGGCTTGGGAGCGCTCTAAGGCCGCCTGGCTGATGTATTGCTTGTGCAACAGCTGCTGCTGGCGCTCATAGTCCTTGCCCGCCACTGTCAGGCTGGCGCGCGCGGCGTCCACTTGTGCGGCGCTGGCCTGAGCGTTTTGGCTGGCGGCACGGGCGTCCAGGCGCACCAGTTCCTGACCCGCGCGCACCGTGTCGCCCACCTTGACGGACAGTTGCACGATGGCGCCCGCCACCTGAGAAGCCAGCGTGGCCTGGCGCACGGGCTCGACCACGCCGTCAACACTTTGCAAATCCGCGCGCTGCGCTGCGCCGCCCTGCACTACAGCAGTAGCCAGCGCCGCAGCTCCGGCCACAGGGGTGACCAGTGGTGAGAACAGGCAGGCCGCACACAGCAAAGCGGCGGTTGAGGGAAGTTTCCAAGTCGTGGTCATGTCGGGGTCCTGGTGCGTTTGGTGTTTTACTTCGTATTTGACTAATTGCGTAATTAATCAAATAATACACTAAAATCAGCGCTGTGGTCTGTTCAATGTCAAACACGGCCCTTAAAACCTGCGACCAAGGACGCAAACCATGGAAAACCTGCCCCCCGAAGCCCTGCACGACGTGGCGACCTACTTTCAGGCCTTGTCCGAGCCCACGCGGCTGCAAATCCTCAACATCCTGCGTGAAGGCGAACGCAATGTGGGTGAGCTGGCGCAGATGTGCGGCTCTACCGCCGCCAATATTTCGCGCCACCTGAGTCTGTTGACCAAGCACGGCATGGTACGGCGCGAAAGCCGGGGCACCAGCGCCTACTACTGCATTGCTGACGAGGCGGTGTACGCGCTGTGCGACCTGGTGTGCGGCAACATTGCCCGCCAGATGGAGCGTGCCAACAAGACGCGCCAGGCCTTTACCCTGAGCCCCTGAACGTCCAAGCCCCAAACCCCATGCCCCGCTTTGCCGCCAACCTTTCCATGCTCTACAACGAGCACGCGTTTCTAGACCGCTTTGCCGCCGCCGCGGCTGATGGCTTTGCTGCGGTGGAATACCTGTTCCCCTATGCGTTTGACGTGGGCGCACTGCGCAGCCGTCTGCAAGACCACGGTTTGCAACAGGTGCTTTTCAACGCCCCGCCGGGCGACTGGGACGCGGGCGAACGCGGTATCGCCTGTCTGCCCGGGCGCGAGGCGGAGTTTCGCAGCGGCTTTGCGCAGGCCCTGGACTATGCGCAGGCGCTGAACTGCCCGCGCATCCACGTGATGGCCGGCATTGCGCCGCCTGGCGCCGACCACGCCGCCCCACACGCTACCTACCGCGCCAACCTGGCCTGGGCCGCTGCCCAGGCCAGCGGCGCGCGCTGCGATGTGCTGATCGAGCCCATCAACACGCGCGACTTTCCGGGCTACTTTCTCCACCGCCAAGACGCAGCGCACACGCTGGTGCAAGAGATTGGCGCACCCAACCTGAAAGTGCAGTTGGACCTGTACCACTGCCAGATCATGGAAGGCGACGTGGCCACCAAACTGCGCCACTACCTGCCCACGGGCCGCGTGGGCCA
>CAIYQF010000356.1 GCA_903928325.1 uncultured beta proteobacterium
CCGGTGACCAGCCATGCCGAGCGGCGCGGCTTCTACGGCCTGTTCAACCGCGTGTTCAAGCGCACCACCCATGGCTACGAAGGCACGGTGGCCAAGGTGCTGCCGCGCTCGGGTCGCTGGATGCTGGCCTTTGCGGTGGTGGTGGTGGCGGTGGGCTGGATGTACAACCGCCTGCCCTCGTCCTTCCTGCCGAACGAAGACCAGGGCTACCTGATCGTCAATGTGCAGTTGCCGCCCGGCGCCACGCAAGAGCGCACGCGTGCGGTGATGCAGCAGGTCGAAGGCTTCATGCTCAAGCAGCCCGAGGTACAAAGCATCGTCGGCGTGCTGGGCTTTAGTTTCTCCGGCCTGGGGCAAAACGCCGCCTTGGGCTTTGTCACCCTGAAAGACTGGAAAGAGCGGCCCGGCCCGGCCAATTCGGCGCAGGCGTTGGCCGGTCGGGCCTTTGGCGCGCTCTCGGGCATTCGGGACGCGTTCATCTTTCCGCTCAGCCCGCCACCCATTCCTGAACTGGGCACCGCCTCGGGTTTTAACTTCCGCCTGCAAGACCGCGCCGGTCTGGGCCACGACGCGCTCCTAGCGGCACGCAACCAGTTGCTGGGCATGGCCTCCAAAAGCACGGTGATCACCCAGGTGCGCCCCGACGGCCTGGAGGACGCGCCGCAGCTGCAGCTCGACATTGACCGCGACAAAGCACAGGCCCTGGGCGTGGGCTATGACGCCATCAACGCGGTAATCTCCACCGCGCTGGGCTCGGCCTATATCAACGACTTCCCCAGCGCCGGGCGCTTGCAGCGGGTGGTGGTGCAGGCCGATGCACCCGCGCGCATGCAGCCCGATGATTTGCTGCGCCTGAGCGTGCTCAATGCGCGCGGCCAGTCGGTGCCGTTTTCGGCCTTTGCCAGCACGCGCTGGATCAAGGGCGCCATGCAAACCGTGCGCTACAACGGCTACCCCGCCATGCGCATAGGCGGCAGCGCAGCACCCGGCTTTAGCACCGGTGACGCCATGGCCGAGATGGAAAAGCTCGCCGCCCAGTTGCCCGCAGGCTTTGGCTATGAGTGGACGGGCTTATCGCGCGAGGAAAAGCTGGCGGGCTCGCAGTCGCTCATCCTGTACAGCTTTGCCATCCTGGCGGTGTTTTTGTGCCTGGCGGCGCTGTACGAGAGCTGGTCGATTCCTTTAGCGGTGATTTTGGTGGTGCCGCTGGGGGTGATTGGCGTGCTGCTGGCCACGCTGCTGCGCGGCTATGCCAACGACGTGTACTTTCAGGTCGGGCTGATCACCATCATCGGCCTGTCGGCCAAGAACGCGATTTTGATCATCGAGTTTGCCAAAGACCTGCAGGCCCAGGGCAAGGGGCTGATCGAGTCGGCTCTGGCCGCTGCGCACCTGCGCTTTCGCCCGATTGTGATGACGTCCATGGCCTTTACCCTGGGCGTGCTGCCGCTGGCCTTGTCCAGCGGCGCGGGCTCGGCCAGCCAGCGGGTGATTGGCACCGGCGTGATTGGCGGCATCTTGACCGGCACCACCTTGGCCGTGGTGTTTGTTCCCATCTTTTTTGTGGTGGTGCGCGGCCTGTTCAAAGGAAGCAAGCGCCAGCACGATGTCCATGCCGCGCAGGCCGCCCACCTGGGAGTGCACAGCGATGAATAAGCAAAACCCCACCATGACACGCCAGCGCCCCCTGCGTGGTTTGACCGTGTTGGCCGGCGCATTGGTACTGGCGGGCTGCAGCACGCCGTCCTTTTTTACGCGCCCGGCGGCGCCTATTGCTGTGCAGTGGCCGGCCAGCTCCCAGGCGGCCGACACCGCCCCAGCGGGTGATTTGCTGCCTTGGCGTACCTTCTTTACCGACCCGGCGCTGCAAAGCCTGATTGCCCAGGCCCTGGAGCACAACCGCGACCTGCGCGTGGCGGCCCTCAACATTGCGCAGGCGCGCGCCCAATTGGGGTTGCGCAGCGCCGACGAGCTGCCCAGCGTCAGCGCCGACCTGGGCCTGGGCCGCGCGCCCAACACCAGCGGCAATATGGCCACCACCTTCACGGGCGGCCTCTTGGTCAGCAGCTACGAGCTGGACTTTTTTGGCCGCGTGGCCAGCCTCAAAGAACAAGCCTTGGCCCAGTATTTGGCCACGGAAGAGGCGCGCCGCACCGCGCAAATCAGCCTCGTTGCCACCGTGGCGCAGGCCTGGATGGGACTGGGCGCCGACGAGCGCCTGTTGCGCCTGGCAGAGCAAACCCTGGCCTCGCGCCAAGACAGCTTGCGCTTGGTGGCGCTGCGCCTGGAGCATGGCGCTTCGTCCGAGCTGGATGTGCGTCTGGCCCAATCTTTGGTGCAAGCGGCCAGCGTGGCGCTGGCCCAAACCCAGCGCCAGCGCGCGCTGGACGAAAACGCGCTGGTGCTGCTGCTGGGCCAGCCACTGGCGCCAGCGCAAGCGGCACTCTTGGGCGCTGAGGCACCGGCCATCCGTCTGCCTGCGCTGCCCGCAGGTTTGCCTTCCGAACTGCTGACGCGCCGCGCCGACATCCGCCAGGCCGAGCAGCAACTCGCCGCTGCCAATGCCAATATTGGCGCCGCACGGGCCGCCTATTTCCCACGCATTGCGCTCACCGCCGGTGCGGGCAGCGCCAGCAGCGAGCTGGGTTCGCTGTTCAAAGACGGCACGTGGGGCTATACCTTGGTGCCGCAGTTGCTCATGCCGCTGTTTGACGGCGGGCGCAACGACGCCAACCTGGCAGCAGCCAAAGCGGGCTTTGACATTGCCGTGGCGCAGTACGAAAAAGCCATCCAGGGCGCGTTTCGCGAAGTGGCCGATGCCCTGGCCGCGCGCGCAAGCTGGGAGCGCCAGTTGCAAGCGCAAACCGCGCTGGCCCAGGTCGACGGGGAGCGCCTGGCGCTGACCCGCTTGCGCCAGGACTTTGGTGCAGCCAGCCAGCTCGATTGGCTAGACGCCCAGCGCACCGCCTTTGCCAGCCAACAGGGCCTGATTGCGGCGCAACTGGCTTTGTTGCAAAGCCAGGTGACGCTGTACAAGGTTTTGGGCGGCGGGGCGCAAGAGCCTTAAAGACCACCGCACACTAAGGCGTGCGCTGACGCTATTACCGAGCCGCTTTTTGCGGCGCGCGGCCTTGGGTCTCGCGCAATCGCTTTTTGAAAGATTCCTTGCCCATGATTGCCCGGTTTTCCAGCGCTTTTCCGCTGCTTTTTGTCGTCCTGTGGTCCACCGGTTTTATCGGCGCGCGCCTGGGCCTGCCGCATACCGAGCCGCTGACCTTTTTGTTCGCGCGGTACGCGGCCGTGGTGGCGTTGATGCTGGCCATCGCGCTGGCCAGCCGCGCTCCTTGGCCCAAGGGCGCACGCGCCTGGTTCCACATCGGCGTGGCGGGCTTGCTGGTGCATGGCCTGTACCTGGGCGGCGTGTTTATCGCCATCTCCCTGGGCCTGCCCGCCGGTGTGGCCGCCTTGGTGGTGGGCGTGCAGCCGCTGCTGACCGCCATTGGCGCGGGCTGGCTGTTGGGCGAAACCGTGCTGCGGCGCCAGTGGCTGGGGCTGCTGCTGGGGCTGGTCGGCGTGGCGCTGGTGGTGGCCAACAAGCTGGGCACTGTTTTTCCGGTGCAGGCCTTGCTGCCCTGCGTGGTGGCGCTCCTGGCCATTACTGCGGGCACGCTCTACCAAAAGCGCTTTTGCCCGGCCTTTGACTGGCGCACAGGCGCCGTCGCCCAGTTTGTGCCCACGGCGCTGGCCACCGGCCTGTGCGCCTGGATATTTGAGACCGGGCGCATGGACCTGACGGGCGAGATGGTGTTTGCCCTGGTCTGGCTGGTACTGGTGCTGTCGGTGGGTGCGGTGAGCCTGCTCAACTGGCTGATCCGCCAAAGCAGCGCCGTCAACATCGCCAGCCTGTTTTACCTGGTGCCACCCTGCACCGCCATCGTGGCCTGGGCGCTGTTTGGCGAATCGTTTTCGCCGCTCGCCCTGGGCGGCATGGCGCTGGTGGTGGGTGGGGTGTATTTGGCGCGGAAGTAGGCCTGGCGAGCCTGCCGTTCAGATAATCAGCAGGCTTCGGACAGGGGCCGCGTTAGCGGGCTTGAGACTGTTCGGCGATTACGACCTGCTTTTCATCGCGCACTTTGGTCTTGCTGTCGCTGATGGCTTTCCACTGTGGATTTTCGCTCAGGCGCGCGCGCACTTTCGCCACCACCGCGCTGCGGTTCGCCAGGGCTTCCTCATTTTTGTACTCCAGTACGATCATCGTTGACCAGGGCCGGCCGGCTGGAAGGTTCGCGGCATAGATGCTGTAGCGCTGCAAATGTCCCTCCTGGATCCAGCCGTCGAACTGCGGCAACACGTAGCCGTCCGCGTATTTCAAGTAGTCGCCCGCCGAGACCAGCGTCGCATAGGGGATGACAACAAACACCGATTCGTTTGCCGCGCCTGGCGTGCCAGCGCGACGGGGCATGCTCACGGGGGTGCTGTGGATGGCACTGGTCATGGCCAGCGCTTCCGGGGAAAGACCCGCCGGGCGTTTGCGCTCCATTTGCTGCCATTGCGAGATTCCGGTCGCGCCAGCGAAATCAAGCACCAACAAGGCATCCCAGTTCTCGGAATCGGCCACACGGTTGAACAACATCTGAAAATTCTTCAAAAGGCCCTGGGCTTTCCATTTCTGCAGCTGGGGCAACTCTTCTTTTTCAAGTTGTTCCCGAAATGCGATCCGCTTTGCGGGCGGCACGTGGTAGCTGATGAGCATTGCATTGGAGGTTTCAGTACCCTCTGCGGCATGGGCGGTGGCGGCCAATGCCAGCAGCATGAGTTGTAAAGTCCACAGAATTCGCATGAATGCATTTTTCATAAGTATTTTTTGACTATGTTTGGAATGAATTGAAAAATTGGCCCGGTAGGTTGGCCCATTTGCTGCACCCGCTTTAGGTCACCCAAAACGTTTCTTGTCCCGGTTTATGACCAAGGGTGTTGCCTCGTTGAATTAAAGATTCTTGGATGCCATCCTTGTAGGCTAAGGTGGCCAAATGAAGAAATGCTGAAGAAATGCTGAAAACCTGTTCAGAAATGCCTTATGGTTCTCCCCGATGGTCAAGACGCTTTTGTGTCTGCACAATCGGTTGAATGCAACTAATCGGCTGCGTCGCGTTGGGTCAGCAAGGAGACAATCAATGAGAGTTCTGGTCGTCGAAGATCAGCATCGCCTGGGTCAATTTTTGCTGCAGGGACTGAGTGAATGCAATTACACGGTGAACTGGGTTAAAAATTGCGCGCAAGCGACCGACGCTCTGGCCGAGTCTGCATTTGAAGTGGTTGTTCTTGATTTGGGCCTGCCGGACGGCGATGGCCTAGACATGCTGAGCAAATGGCGAGAAGCCAGATTCAACGAGCCTGTCCTCATACTGAGTGCGCGCGACACCTTGGCAGACCGTATCCGCGGGCTGGACCAAGGGGCCGATGACTACCTGCAAAAGCCGTTCAGTCTGGAAGAGCTACTGGCGCGCATCAGGGCTTTGGTGCGCAGGCAGTCCACAAAAAAACAGACCGTTCTGAACCACAGTGGCATTCAGCTGGATCTGCTGGGTCATACCGTGACGGTGGACGGTGAACTGCGCGATCTCACCAGCCGCGAGTATTCCTTGCTGGAAATTTTCATGCAGAACCACGGGCGCGTGCTTTCGCGCACGCTGATCGCGGAAAAAATCTGGTCATCCAACTCCTTTGTCGATACCAACCTTTTAGAGGTCTACATGAGCCGCCTGCGCAACAAACTGGAGGCGCCCTGCGGCAAGGTGTTCTTCAAGACGGTGCGCGGCGTGGGCTACAAGATGGTATGAGACTGAACTCCATTGGGGCGCGGACTGCTCTTTGGTACGCCTGCGCTTCCACCTTGACCATGGTCTGCCTGTTCGCGGCGGGTTATCGATTTCTTGAGTCGCACCTGGTCCATGGTCTGGACCTGATGAACGAAGCGGAGTTCCATCAAATTGAGGCGCAACTCGGTCCGGATTACGCGACCATGAGTGCGCCATTTCTAGAGGTTCGCGTACGCGACATTGCCGATTTTTCTTACACATTGTTCTATGTTGAGATCCATGTTCCGCACCAGAGCACGGTATTTCACTCGACCAATCTGGGTGGCCATAACATCCCAGACAACCAGGGCCTGTCGCGCTACGTCACGGAGATTCCAGAAGTCGGAGAGGTGCGGGCGCATGAGTTCAGCTTGCCGCCGTTTGAAGTCGTGGTGGCGACCCCGCTGGGCCCAGCCCGAGAAATTCTCAAAAGCTACACACAGGTGGCCATCGTCTTGTTCATTGTGATGCTATTTATCAGCTTTGGCATTGGCATGACCTTGAGCCGGATGGCACTGCGCCCAATACGCCGGATACGCGACACGGCCAATCGCATTCGCTCAGACAACCTGAGTGAACGCATTCCCATGACCGGTGCGCGGGACGAAATATATGACCTCGCCTCATTGCTCAATCAGATGTTTGACCGCCTGGAAACGGCCTTCGGTCAGATTAGGCGTTTTACTGCCGAAGCGTCCCACGAACTCAAGACGCCCTTGTCACTGATTCGCCTGCACAGTGAAAAGCTCCTCGATGCCCAGGAGTTGTCGGCCAGCAGCCAGGAGTTGATTCATGTGCAGCTCGAAGAACTCGTCCACCTGAACCGGATCATCGACGAACTGCTGCTGCTGTCACGTGCGGACGCCAACGCGATTGAACTCAAACTAACGTTGCAACAGCCCGAGCCCTTTTTGCAGGTTTTGGCCCAAGACATTAAGGATTTGGCCCAATACCACGGGCTGCAGTTTCATTGGACGCATCAGGGTTCAGGTCAAGTTGCATTTGAGCAGCACTGGATTCGCCAGGTTCTGCTCAATGTGCTGACCAACGCCATTCAGGTTTCGCCGCCAGGCGGGCTGCTCGCCCTGGAGTCTGTGGTGAACGACGAGGTCTGGCAGGTCTGTTTTCGTGATCAGGGACCGGGTGTCAGCCCTGGTTTTTTAGAGGCCATGTTCGAGCGCTTCGTCCGCGCCCCGAATACGGTCGCCAGCTACCAGGGCAGCGGGCTGGGGCTGGCAATTTGCCGCAGCATTGTCGAGCTGCACCAAGGTCGTATTTTTGCCAGTCTGCGGCAGACGCAGCGCGGCCTGTGTGTAATTGTTGAGTTGCCGGTTGCGCGCGTTTAGGCCCGCAGCCTAACGCAGTTGAAGGGCGTAGATGTACCAAAGCCGCCCCAAATCGGCGGCTCCATGCCTTCCACTGATCGTCTTGAAAAGCGTCACCGCCTGGGCTTTGCGTCCAGCCAGGAGCGTGGCGATTCCCTGGTGCAGCCGGTCGTATTGCGGGCGTTGCGCATTGGGCTCTGCAAGCCCACGCTTGATCAGCTCGAAGCCTTTGTCGAGCTCGCCCATCGTGACCATGGACAGGCCGGCATTGACCAGTGAATTCCCATTTGGCTTGGCCGCCGCTGCAGCGGGCAGCTCACCTGCAACCATCCGACGTCTTTCCTGTGCCAATTGTTGGCTCACCATCACTCTTAATTTCTTGTGCTCGTTCGCATCAGCGCCTACGCCCAGACTGGCGTCGGCAAAACCCTTGTCAACCATTTGCTTTGCCTCTGCCATAAAGCCCAATTGCAAGGCAAGATTGACGGCTTTTTGGTATTCGGCGGGCCCGTTGAGGGTGTCGGTAGCAAGCTTGAGCCGCCACACGTCCATCGCAAGGTCTGCACCAAAGTCGCCTCGCTTTTGGGTCAATGCGATTAATTCGTTCCAATGCTCCTTGCGCGGGTAATAGGTGACCAAGCGCTCCAATGCCCAGGACTGCCCGGAAACATCGTTGAATTGGACGTAGCACCTTACCAGCAACTTCAAAGCATCTTCTGATGGAAATTTAGCCAATTTTTCCGATTGCTCATACTCTGTGTGCAAGCTGCGTGCGGCGTTTTTATAGTCTGCGATCGCATAATAAGAGCGGCTAATGAGCGAGCGCACATTCATGTCGCTGCCACCTTCTTCGAAATGCCGTTGGCCCCATTCGATGGCGCTTTGGTAGTTTTCGCTGCGGTACGCGGTTTGTGCGGATTCCGCGAAATCCTTGGCCTTTCCTGAGACCGGCGCCCGAGCAGAATCAGCCAGAGTCTGCTGCGCAGACCCAAGTTCAGATGCTGGTGCTTTGACCTTGCCCATGTCTGCCGCCATCGCGGTGGAACACAGCAAGATAAGCGCGGCGCTTGCGTACCGGATGAGAGCGTTGCCTGCCAATTCCTTGCCGATCATGTAGTTCCTGCGCAGTTCCCTGGGCTTCTGATGTTCTTGAACCATAGCATGAAAACACAAATTGAATCTGCAGATTTTCGTTAGCCACAACCGGTATGGTCCATGGAGAGTGGCGTCTGAGATGCCGTGGATCACGCAAGTATTTCTGAATGCTTTTTCAGGAAATTTTCATTCTTCCGATAGCTTCACTGTTCATGATTGGGACCTGAAAGAACAAGGAGTGCACGCGCATGGCTCATGGCGGATCTGCTCGCCTTCACCAAACCGTTTCCCTCATTTATGTATAGCAGGAGCTGCCGCTTTATGAACCCCACTTTTCGCAAAAAATTGCTCTGGCTGCACACCTGGTCGGGGCTCACCGTCGGCTTGCTGGTGGTCTTCTTGGCCCTGACTGGCGCAGGCTTTGTGCTGCGGCCCCATTTGGAAGATCTGGTGTATGGGAACTTGCACCTTGTGCCCAAATGTGAAGCCCCCCAGCCCCTGGACAAACTTGCTGCCATTGCCAAGGCCGCGCACCCCCAGGGCAAGCTGCACAGCATTGAATTCACCGCTGAAAACACCTCCTCCGTTGCAGTCATGTTTACCGACAAGGACTACGTCTTTATTGACCCTTGTCAGGGAAAGGTGCTGGGCGTTCAAAACCAATACGGCGGGTTTTTTGGTCTCATGGACTGGCTGCACCGGTTTCGCTTCTTCACGGACCTGAAGCTTGGCCGCACTGTTGCCGGCTGGGCAAACACGGCCTTTCTGGTGTTGCTGATTGGCGGCGGCATTGCCTTGTGGTGGCCGCGCAACCGGCAGGCCTTAAAAACAGCACTGAAGTTCAATGCGCGGCTGCCTGGCAGCGCGCGCACGCTCAGCCTGCACAAGGTAGTGGGTGTCTACACGGCCTTGGTCTTGGTACTGATCACAGTCACTGCGTTGCCTATCGGTTTTGAACCAGTAAAAGAGCTTTTGTACAGTGCCACCGGTTATGTGCCACCAAAAAAGCCGCTATCCAAGGCCGCCCCTGAAGGCACTGCTCCACAGTCCATGGAGGCCTTCTGGCAGAAGACACGCGCTGCAGCGCCTGAATGGGACTGGGTGTCACTGCGTTATCCGCCAAAGTCAGATGCGTCCTACGAGGCTGAAATCTTGGAAAAAGACCGTCCTCACGAATTGGCAAAAGGCCACTATTACATGGATGCCTTTAGCGGCGAAACGCTGAAACAAGACGGTTATCTAACGGACCAGCAAATCGGCCGCAAGATTTACCTTTATTGCATTGTTCTGCACGCAGGCATGGTCTGGGGCCTGCCTTACCAATTGCTGCTACTGGCATGTGCTTTAGGAGTTGGTGTACAGGCTTATTCTGGATTTAGCCCTTATCTGCGCCGCACATTTCGCAAATCGGTAAAGCCGCGTCTGGAATTAAAGCTGGTTAAGAAAACGGTGGAGGCCGATGGCATTTGCAGCTTTGAGTTTGCCGACCTCAAAGGCGAAGCGCTGCCAATGTTCAGTGCAGGCGCGCATGTGGATGTGTATTTGCCTAGCGGCCTGGTACGCCAATATTCGCTGTGCAATGACCCAAGCGAAACCCACCGCTACCAGATCTGCGTGTTGCGCCATGCCGCGTCTCGAGGTGGTTCGCAAGCGATGCACGAGCTGTTACTGGAGGGTGACACCGTAAGCCTTGGCCTGCCAAAAAACCATTTCCCCTTGGAGTCTGGCGCCAAACACAGCGTACTTATTGCTGGCGGCATAGGAATTACACCCCTATTAAGCATGGCGCACCAGCTGAGCTCCAAGGGCGCGGACTTTACTTTGCACTACTGTGCACGCTCTCGCCAGCGGTCCCCATTTTTGGATGCCATAGCGAATTCAAAGTTCTCGGATCGGGTGGTATTTCATTTTTCGGACGACCCCAACAGCAAGAAATTCGATGTGAGCAAAGACCTGCGCCAGTTCTCCCCAGAAAGCCACTTGTATGTGTGCGGACCAGTCCGCTTCATGGAAGCGACCCTGGCAGGAGCACATCAGCAGGGCTGGCCTGAAGGCAATTTACACCGCGAATACTTCTCGGGTGTTCAAAGTGACTCAACAAGCAACGTGGCCTTTGACATCAAACTGGCCAGTAGCGGCAGGATCGTGCATGTGAGCAAAGAATCAACGGTGATGGCTGCGCTGGCCGCCTGCGGCGTGGAAATCGCAAGTTCTTGCTCGGAAGGGGTATGCGGCACCTGCTTGACGCGCGTGCTCGGAGGGGAGGTGGATCACCGCGACAGATTCTTGACCGCCCAGGAACGCGCAGCCCAAGACCGCTTCACCCCCTGCTGCTCACGTGCGCGCGGCTCGATGCTTGTCCTGGATATCTGATGCCTGCGCCAGCAAACCCCACAAGCTCCGCAGTGCCATGTTTCACACTGCGTAAAGTCTGCTTCCTGGCTGTTGGCCTGAGTGCTGCGCTTTATTTCCAGCCAGTTCACGCCCAGGCCGACGCCGCAAAGTCAATCCCTATGGCCAAGCGCATTGTGCTGGTCGTCGATGAAATTCACGCCCTGCGGAATTTTCCGGTAGTGCTGGCGGAACGCCTGGGCTACCTGCAAGACGGTGACATGGCCGTGACGGTGATGAACGTCCGGTATGACATTTGGCATGGCGACATGCTCATGGATGGCCGTGTCGATGCGGTGATGGCGTACTACCACCACAACATCGTCAATCACGCGCAAGGTCGAGCCACCGAGGCTATCGTCACTCTTGGGCTCACCCCGGGAATGAAGGTGATGGTTGCCAATGCCGTGCAGGGCAAATACAAAAGTGTTTCTGACCTCAAGGGCGCCAAGATCATTACCGGTGGTGCGGGCTCATCCAAAACCACAGTTGCCAATGCACTGTTAATTGCTGGAGGCCACCAAATCAGCGATTACACCCGCTTGGGCACCGAAGGTAAGCAGCAAAACGTGGCGGCCTTGCGTAGCGGCGCAGCAGAACTAGTGGTGGCGCCCGTTCCAGAAGGTGACTTCTACGAGGCACAAGGTGTCGCAAGTACTTTTGCAGATTTGACCTCCACCACAGGCACCGTCAATGGATTGGGCGCCTTGTTCCCCAGCAACACCGTTTTTATGGCAACAGAGCGAGTGAAAGAGCACCCAGAAATCGCACAGCATTTGGCCAGCGCGTTTGTCCGAACCTTGAAGTACATCAACAGCCATTCCGCCGAAGAATTGGCCGAGCTGGTACCTGTAGAAATTCGGGGAAAGGACAAGCCTGCGTATGTGAAGCTATTGCAGGCGCAAATGCCCATGTTTGCCTCTGACGGAAATATGCCAGCAGCCGGCGCCCAAATGGAGTGGAATGCCCTTGCTGCCGCCAGCCCCAAGTACAAGTCTGTTGCCCTTGAGCTGACCTACAGCAACCGGTTTGTTACACAGGCGTTAACAGGAGCCCAGTAGGCTCAACGTCCGTGCGTTGTAAATCGCAGCCTTCGCTGCGGCTCACTTCGCCGCATAGGTCAGGACGGTGAACGTATCCGCAAAGTAGCGGTTAGGGTAGAAAGAGGCGACGCCTTTGTTGATCTTTTTGGCAGGGTCAGCCAGTCCTTCTGCCGTGACCATATGTATTTTCTGGTTGCTGGTGTCATAAGCCATCGTGCGGGCATAAGGACGCGTAGTTACCGCAGCCGAAAGCTTGTAGGTATTTGTATCCAGTTGGTCATAGATTACCAAATTCGCGTCTACGCCATTGGATGTAAAAATCTTGTGCGTACTAGGATCAAATGCCACACCATCATTGCCGCGCCCAATTTCAAGCGCCCTGATGGCCAGGTCAAATTCCCCCACCCGTGGCCACCCCAAATTCCCCCAGGCAGCGCAGTCAGATTATGACTGTTCAACGTTGATGGCAATGCGCGCCGCCGCTTCTTTGAGCCTGTAGCTCTTGCCCTCAAACTCC
>CAIYQF010000357.1 GCA_903928325.1 uncultured beta proteobacterium
GGCATTCGCCTGTCGGCCAAAACCGGCGCTGGCCTGGACGCGCTGCGCGCCGCCTTGCTGCACGCGGCCGGCTGGCAGGCCCCGGCCGGCGGCCTGTTCATGGCCCGCGAGCGCCATGTGCAGGCGCTGCGCCAAGTGGACGCCCACCTGATGGAAGCAGCGGCCCATTTGGCCCAAAGCGCCCAGGCGCTGGACTTGCTGGCCGAAGAGCTGCGCTTGGCGCAAATCGCCTTGAATGAGATTACCGGTGCCTTCAGCTCGGACGATTTGCTGGGCGTGATTTTTTCCAGCTTTTGTATCGGCAAGTAGTGGTCATTTGCGCGCGCATCGCGTGGCATGTTTTGCAAAAGCGCCAGGGCGGGCTGGGGCGTCTATAAAATGCCCTGATGACTGCCCCTTTCACCGCCCTGTCCCCCCGTGCCGCCCAGCGCGCAGTGGACTTGGCCCAGGCCACCTTTGATATCGAAGCCGCAGCCATCATGGGGCTCAAGGAACGCTTAGGCGACTCATTCGCCCAGGCCGTCGGGCTGATGCTTTCGGTGAGCGGCCGGGTCGTGGTCATGGGCATGGGGAAAAGCGGGCATGTGGGGCGCAAAATTGCGGCAACCCTGGCCTCTACCGGCACGCCGGCCCTGTTTGTGCACCCAGCCGACGCCAGCCACGGGGACCTGGGCATGGTCACCGCGCAAGACCTGGTGCTGGTGATCTCCAACAGCGGCGAGTCGGAAGAAATCAGCGCCATCGTTCCCGTTCTCAAACGTCTGGGGGCGCCCGTGGTCGCCATGACTGGCAACGCCCACTCCAGCATGGCGCACTATGCAAACGTTTGGCTCAACACCGCCGTGGACAAAGAGGCCTGCCCACTGAATTTGGCGCCCACCGCCAGCACCACGGCCCAACTGGCCATGGGCGACGCCTTGGCTGTTGCACTGCTGGATGCGCGCGGGTTTAAAGCCGAGGACTTCGCGCGCTCACACCCCGGCGGCGCCTTGGGTCGCAAGCTGTTGACCCGTGTCACCGACGTGATGCGTTCGGGTGACGCCGTGCCCCGCGTGGTGGTGGCAGCGCGCTTTAGTTCCGTGATGCGTGAGATGAGTGCCAAAGGGCTGGGTGCGACCGCCGTGGTAGACACCGAGGGCGGATTGTTGGGTATTTTTACCGACGGGGATCTGCGCCGCTGCGTCGAACGCGGTCTGGACTTGCGGGAAAAGACCGCCGGCGATGTCATGCACTCCAACCCAACCACGATTGGCGTAGATGCGCTGGCAGTGGATGCGGCCGAGCTGATGGAGCGTCGGCAAATTACCAGTGTGTTGGTGCTCGACGCTGCGGGGCAATTGTGTGGCGCGGTCAACACCAACGACTTGTTGCGTGCCAAGGTGATTTGATGACCGACATTCATGCATTCACGCCAGAGCTGCTGCGCCGCGCCCAGCCGGTGAAGGTGGTTTTTTTCGACGTCGACGGTGTCTTAACTGACGGTGGCCTGTTTTTTTCCCAAACTGGCGAGACGCTTAAGCGCTTCAGCACACTGGACGGCCAAGGACTCAAGATGCTGCAAAAGGCCGGCATCACGCCGGCGGTGGTTACCGGGCGCGACTCGGCGCCCTTGCGTACCCGCCTGCAAGCCCTGGGCATTACACACGCCCATTTCGGCACCGAAGACAAGCGCCCTGCGGCGCAAAGCACCCTTGACGCCCTGGGACTGGACTGGAGCGCGGCCGCAGCCATGGGAGACGACTGGCCCGATCTGCCGATGATGACCCGCGCAGCACTGGCATGCGCCCCCGCAAATGCCCACGCCGAGGTGCTGGCCCGTGCGCACTTTGTGAGCCGCATGCACGGCGGACACGGCGCGGTTCGGGAGGTGTGCGACCTGCTTCTCACCGCCACCGGGCACTACCGCGATTGCTTGGCGGCATACACGGCATGAGGAACCCGCTGCCCGCGCTGTGGGACCGTTTCCTGCTGTATTTGCCCTTGGCGTTGATGGCAGTGTTCGCCCTGACGAGCTACTGGATGGTCCGCATCGCACCGCCGCCGACCCAGGTAGCCCTTGAACCAGGCCCCACCCACGCGCCGGACTACTTTATGGACGAATTTTCTATTCGCAATTTTGACCGCGAAGGGCACCTGCACGCCGACCTGCGTGGCCAAGCCGGGCGCCACTATGCCGATACCCTGTCAACGGAAGTGGACGACATCAGCATCCGATCGGTTGACCGCGAAGGCCGACTCAGTACGGCAACCGCGCTGCGCGGTTTGACGAATGAAGATGCCTCCGAGGTACAGCTATTGGGCAATGCCGTGATTATTCGAGAAGCGCAGCGCACGGGCACGCCCGCAGCATCTGCGCGGTTTGAATACCGCGGCGAGTTTTTGCATGTGTTTGCGAAGCCCGAGGTCGTGCGGTCGCATTTGCCGGTCGATATCCACCACGGCGCACACCACTTCAGTGGCAACGCGCTGGAGTACGACAATGTCACCCAGGTACTGAAACTCACCGGCAAGGTGCGAGCGACCCTGGTGCCCAGCATCGAGGCGCCTTAGGTGACCGCAGCGCCGCCCCTGGCATTCATCACCGGCGCCTCCAGTGGCATCGGGCAGGCGCTGGCTTTGCGATACTACCAGGCGGGCTACCGCTTGGCGCTGGTGGCCCGGCGCGACCAGGCCATCACGGCATGGGCCCAGGCCCAGGACATTGAGCCCGCGCGGTACCGCGTGTATGCAGCGGACGTGTCGGTCATCGACAGCATCGTCAGCGCAGGCCAGCAATGCCTGCAGTTGCAGGGTCTACCGGAGGTGGTGATTGCGAATGCGGGCATCAGTATTGGCGTCGACTCAACCCAGCGCGAAGACATGGATGCCATGGGGCGGGTGTTTGCAACCAACAACATCGGCGTGGCCGCCACGTTTCACCCTTTTGTTGGGCCCATGCGTACACGCGGCAGCGGCACGTTGGTCGGCATTGCCAGCGTGGCGGGCATTCGCGGCCTTCCTGGCCACGGCGCCTACTGCGCAAGCAAGGCCGCCGCCATAAGCTACTGCGAGTCGCTGCGCGGGGAGCTTCGCGGCACGGGCGTGCGGGTTGTCACTCTTGCTCCGGGCTACGTCGATACGCCACTGACCCAAAAGAACCGCTACCCCATGCCCTTTCTCATGACTGCAGAAGCGTTTGCGCAGCGTGCATTTGGCGCCATTGCCGCGGGCGCCAGCTACCGCGTCATTCCCTGGCAGATGGGCTGGGTAGCTAACTTATTGCGTTTGTTGCCCAATGCCGTTTTCGATCGGGTCATGGCGGGCCAACCGCGCAAACACCGGGGCGGCTAGCAATTTTGCTGGCGCTTTAAACAACAAAAAAAGGGCCCCTTGGGGCCCTTTTTGCATTGGCCTAATGCCAATGGTTTTAAAGCAGAGAAGGGCTTAGTAGCCGCCGCCGCCGCTACGGCCACCGCCATAGCCGCCACCGCCAGCACCGCCACCGTAGCCGCCACCGCCGGAACGTCCGCCGCCAGCGCCGCCGCCGTAGCCGCCACCACCGGAGCGTCCGCCGCCAGCGCCGCCACCGTAGCCACCAGCACCGCCACCGAAACCGCCGCCGCCCGTGCGGGGAGGACGGGGTTCCATCGGACGGGCTTCGTTAACTACCAAGCCACGACCACCGAATTGTTGACCGTTCATGCCGCTGATGGCTGCTTGTGCTTCCGCGTCGCTGCCCATTTCCACAAAACCAAAGCCCTTGGAGCGGCCAGTGTCACGTTCCATCATGACTTTTGCGCTGGATACGGAGCCGTGTGCTGCAAAAGCTTGTTGCAGATCTTCGTCACGGAAAGAATAAGGCAGGTTGCCTACGTAAAGTTTGTTGCCCATGAAAGGACTCCTCAAAATAACTCAAAACGCGATGGAGTCCA